>CAMZKE010000045.1 GCA_947311115.1 uncultured Bacteroidales bacterium
ACAAATAAAATTACACCAGGTTAATGACACAATTTATCTAAATGCCAACATAGAACCAGACACTATCATCATAACAAAAGAAATACCGGTGCAAAAAATTGTGCATACTAAACCTGTAAAATGGTGGTTGCGTTATTGGTGGGTTTGGGTTATTCTCATTTTAATAATACTGCTGCTGATAAAATATTTTTAGTTGTTTTTTATACTCGTTGTCCAGCTCCGTAAATTAAGTTTTACGGAGTTTTTTTATCTATACCCAAACTGTTCCTTAATAGCTTTAATGCTTTTAGGTTTAGTAAGTTCTTGCATATTTGATGGTGGATTTAACCCGGATTTTCTATAACGAATAATATTTTGTGTACATCTTGGTTGGCAAGCATACGAACTACGTTTATAACTCTCATAAACATTTCCGCACATCCAACAAAGCTTCAGATACTTTGTGCGAACAATATCTTTTTCAATAAACTTATCTCCAATAATTTGAGAGTAATTTCTTTTTTGAGCTTCAGTTTTTACAGCGATTGTATTTAATGAGTAAAGCTCTTGAGTAGATAATAATTTTTCCATATTATATTTTTCTTGCGAATTTACAGCAGTAAAAAATGTCATTTTCTTAAATTCTCACAAAAGTCTCTAATAATTACTTTAATTCCTAATTGCTATTATATTGATTTCAAGTTAATTCCATATTAATTCCATATTAATTCCATATTAATTTCACATTAGTTCCATATTAATTCCACTTGAATTCCACTTGAATAATATAAATCATAGTATAATCAAGGCTTTTAGATACAAAAAGCTAATAAAAATAATGTTATTTTTGATGAGATTATTTAAAAGTATATTTTCAACAAAATAGCGGAAATTCCAATACAACTTACCGCATAATCTACCTTACTTAAATATTAGTATTTTCGGTGTGTTCCAATGATTTGCACTGCTGTAAATAGCAAATAGAATGTAAAATATTGAGAAATGATTTTTTTGATGAAAGAAAAATATTAAAAAAATCTTGCCAAAGGAAGAAATGCCACCGGTTCGGGTGTAGTGGCAGCGGGTCTGGGTGAGCGAATTTCTTCCTCGCTGTTTATTGGCAAGAAAGAAACTTTATTTGTTGTTTTAATCTGTTTCTATGTTGATAAACTCTACATCAACAAAATCGTTTTCATCAAGAATAATATCTTCATTACGATATGAGTTTTTAATTTTCGTTAGTGCTTCATCTTCCGATGATGCTCCCACCTCAATAATTTTTGAGAGTGTTTCCTTAATTTCAATTTTATAAGTTTTCATATTTATAAATTTAGGCAATTTCCAATTGTTCTATATTTGAGAACTCAAAAATAAACTCCGAAGCCTTTTGAGCCTGAGCAGCAGCTAAAACAATAAACTTTTTATCCTCTTTCATTACTGAGAGCCACGAGTTTATATAAGCTACATTGTCAGTAATACGGCTCTCATAGCCTAAACTCGCACAAATGTAAGCCGAGTTTAACTCTGCGATTAACTCCTCGTAAGCGTACTCTTTTGAGCCAAATATTCCGCTCATATCACGGTTTAAACGGTGTTTTGCTCCGCTCCAATGTCCGAGCTCGTGAAAAGCAATTCCGTAAAAATTAGCATCAGTCTCAAACTGCTTGCGAAGTGGCAAATGTATCTCATCAGTTCCAGGCAGGTAATAAGCCGAATTAATTGCAGAATAATTTATAATTGCTCCGGTACTGTTTATAAGTTGCTCCGCTTGTTCGTTGCGTTCAAATTCTGTAAGTTGTTCAAGTTCCGAGTGCTTGTAATATTCTTGCGGTAAGTTCTCAATTTGCGATATATTAAATACATTATATCCTTTTAAATATCCTCTTTTCTGATAATCAATATGTTCAATAGATAAGCCTTGCTTTAACATTTTTGTAATCATTGGCGTAATATTTTCGCCTGTGTCTGCATCAAGGTATAAATGCGATTTATACACTACCAAAGCCGCCTTACTGCCTTTTTTTATCTTTCCGTTTAACTTGCTCAACTGTTTAAAAGTCATCCACGAGTTATACGCATAAGCGTATTTTGTAGCTAAATATTGTAACATCAGTTGGTTTATACCGCTGTAAATATGATTAGTATCAGCATTACGAGCAAATATAAAATCATCAGACAATTTATACCAAGCAGAATTATAATTGCTTTGTTTGTGTTTCTCCAATAACTCAATAATTGTATCGGTTATTCTTTCGTATATTTTGTTAGTGTTCATTTTTCTAAATTTTAAAAGTTTGTTATTTGATTTGTTTATTGATTTGCGAAAGCTCCAAATTAAAAGCATCAATTAAATATTGAAGGTCTTTATTTTTGCTTTTCATATACTCCAAAGCTTGTTTAGTATTAGATTTAATTTTGCTTTGTTTTTCCTTGCTTTTGCTCTTTGTTTTAGTATTCATTTTATCGGTGCAATTAAGACTAAAAGCAGTCCCAAAGCTTGGGACCGCTTTTAATTGGTTAAACATTAAAATTTAATTTCTTGCTCTATTTCTTTAATTTTCTCAATTAAAGTATCTTTAATAGTTGCAATCACCTTTGTAAAAACTTCGGTGTTTGAAGTTTGAAAAACATTTCCGTTTTCATCGGTTAGTTTAATGTTCTCACCAAACTGCGGAGAGCCAACCACAAAAGCATTTAATTTTTTTCTGCTCTCCTCTAAAATCTCACGTTTTTCAATCAAAATTTTAAGGTTCTCAACCTTTTCAATTTTCTGTTCAAGTGATAATTCCACAGGTGGCGGAGTTGGAACAGGAGTTTCAACAATCGGTTTTTTAGTTGCCTCAATTTTTGGAGTTTGCACACTTGAAGTTTTTTTAACTTCCTCTTTTTTCACTGTCTCGGCTTTGTTTTCTGTGTTCTTGTCTGCCGATTTCTCAACTGCTTTATAAGTTGCAGGAGTTAGGTTTTTAAGGTCTTTTTTAAGCCCTAAACCGTTTGAACGTCTTGTTTTTGTTACTGTTGTCATAATAAATAAAATTTAAAAAATTAATAAAAAAATACTCTGCGAAGACTTTCCCCACAGAAAGAAGTTTATAAATGTTGATAATAGATTTTGAGCGTGCAGTTTAAAATCTATCATTATTTCTATTTTTTGTTTTTTATACATACCAATTCTATTTTAAAGTTTATAAATGCCTCTTAATGAGTTTATCGCGTTTGTTCAGCCGAGTAAATAGAAAGGCAGAAATACCGCACAGCAATAGTGATAGTTCTTAGTTTTTGGAGTGTTTAAATATTAACTCGTCGAAGACACCCGAAAACGCTCCGAAGACTTAGAAATATCTATTTATATTCTATTGTGTGTGGTATTTTGACTTTCAAACTTTGCTGTACAATACCGAGACTCATTCAGAGGCTTTAACCTTAAAATTACAGTTGGTATAAAAAACAGAGAAAAAATAGAAATAATGATAGCTATACCAAAAGTGAGGTACGAGCTTTTTCCTTATTGTACCACATAAAATTTATTAAGAATGATAAGGTTTTTGTATTAATTAGTATTAAATATGTTGGTAGAATATTTTACAATAAAAAAGGGGCATAAAGCCCCCATCAATAAGTAAAAAAAACTAATTAATTAAACTACAAGATTAAATTTATCTTGCAAGTGTTCCATATCTCTTCCAACTTTTTTATCTAAAAGTTTAGCGTATATCTTTGTCATTTTTATTGATGAATGACCGAGCATTTTTGAAACTGTTTCTATTGGTACATCATTATTCAAAGTTACGGTTGTAGCAAAAGTATGGCGTGCAATATGGGTAGTTAATTTTTTATCTATACCACAAATATCTGCAATCTCTTTTAAGTAAGCGTTCATCTTTTGATTTGACATTACCGGTAATAAAACATTTTTTATCTGACAATGAGGATGAAAATGATATTTCTCAATAATTGCCTCAGTAATTGGTAGCAAAGGTATATGACTACTACCATCGGTTTTAGTTCTGTTTATCATTACCCATTTATTGCCATCAGCTCCTGTTTTAATGTTTTCTTTGGTTAGCTTTTTTAAATCGGAATGTGCCAAACCGGTAAAACACGAAAACAAAAACATATCTTTTACTATTTCTAAGCGTTCTATTTTAAACTTTTTATTTATTAATGTATGTAATTCTTCTTCTGATAAAAATGGTCGTTCAGTTTTCTTAACTGTAATTTTAAAATTTACAAATGGGTCTTTTTTTAGCCAATCATTTGCCATTGCTATTTTTATTATTTTTTTAAAGATAGTTATATACTTCATTGTAGTATTATGAGAGCAATCTTTTTTTGTTTTTAGATAAATTTCAAATCCTTTAACAAATTTATTGTTCACATCAATAATATTTATGTCTTTTTGTTGATACTCTAATAACATATAATTAATTATATGCTTTAATGTAGATTTATATTTAGTAACCGTTGATTTTGAATAATCAATACCAATTAGTTTTTCCATTTCTAAATTATGTTCATTGAAAATATCAACCAAACTAACTATTTCTGTTTCATCTTCAATACCAAGATAAGCATCCTTTAACATTTGTGGTGTAATTTTTTGATTGGTTTCTCTCAAATATTTATAATGCTCATACATTGATGTTTTAATTGAAAACAAATAATCTGTTAAAGAACGTAATTTTCTTATACCTGTTTGCGGCATAGCTGTTTTTATATCCCATAATTCATAATCTATATCTCTATGAACTGTCATATCAGATGTTTTACCACTTATTGTGATACGTAAATAAATTGGAGATTCTCCATTTGCATTTTTTCTGTGCTTCTTTACTATAAAGAGCTGTTTGAAAGTGTTTCTTTTTTTACTCATTTTTTTTAAATTTTAATGGTTCAAAATTAAATATTTATAAGTAAAAATTAAAATGCAAAAGACTGCATATCAGTGCAAAAGAACCTAAATCGTGTCCACATTTTTCAGTTTGTGCTTGGACACGATTTGGACACAGAAAAATGTATTAAAATGCGTCATTTTAGCCTTTTTAAGGAAAATAAAAAAGCCTGAAAACTCACGTTTTCAGGCTTTTACATTATTTTGCTTTGTTAAAAGCGGTCTGGACGATACCCACCATTACACAAATTACACAATAAAAATATTTAAAATATTAGTGCGAGGATTGGAAACTCTCAAAGCTAATGATGTGAGCAAGTTAGGGAGTACTTAAATGTATTCCCTGCTTTTATTATTTATTAATTTAAAATTGTGTAAGATGAAAACAAAAGAGAGATTAAAAGAGTTTTACGAAAACCTTTATAATGATAGGTACAAAGATATATTAGAGGTTGTCAAAATTGATGTAGAGGTTATAAACGTGTACATTGTTGCTAAGGTAAAAAAAGATTTTCAATTTATAGAAATAACGCCGTTTAAAGATGCTAAAATAATCGGTGTTAATATAGGTACAGGAGTAATAAAATTTATTGAGGATTTAAGAGATGAAAACAATTTATAACATACAAGGCGATTTATTTAGTGATGCTGGAGTTTTGATTTTTAACGATATTGTTTCAAACAAAGAGGTTAATTTAGATTTGTTTAACATTGAATTTGCCAATGATATGGTATATAAATATCAACAGCAATCAATTATAACCTATTTAACAGGACTAACAGCACAGCAACAAAAAGCCCATACAATAACGATAACAAAAAAGAAAATAGAAATGTTTAATAACATCAACAGTATATTAGTTGATAGTTTAAAAAACTTCAATTCTGATAAGATTATTACAGCTATTGGAATGTTATCGGAACTAACAAAAAACAAAACAAGTTTAACAAAGCTGGCGAAAATTAAAAGCTGGTTAAAAGAAAATTATTAGTAAAAATGTAAGTAACTGAATAACAGCTAAAAGCTGTTTAAAAAGCCCTTACTTGATAATATACGAACTAAGTGGAGATTTTAAAAAGGTAAAAAATGAGTAAAAACTCAAAAAATATAGACGGTAAAAATAATGTTAAGCGAAATTATACTTATAGCAATAAATTAGCATATAAAAATAAAGAAAATAAGCAAAAAGCACAGGCAATTTATGAATATTGCAAAGAGTGGGGAATAACACTACCAACAACTCGCAAAGAATACAAAGAAAATAAAGACCTTGTACTTGCAGACAGAGAAACAGGCTATATTTTAGAGGAGTTTGATATTATCGCACGAGCTTATTACGATTTAAAACAGCCTATCAATTCAGTATTAGCAGAGTTTCAAGATGATAACGGCAATAAACGTTATCAATTACTTATGTCGCAATATTCACGTAATAAGATTGATAGTATATGGAATTATAAAAAAAGTAAAACGGCACGGCGAGTTTGGATAGAGTATTTAAAAGAACATACCGAACTAATAAAAGACTATGAGCCGAAACATCTAACTTTAACCGTACCTCATAAAAACGGAACTTGGCGAGGTCAAGAATTTTTTGCAAAAGAACTTATCAAAGAATTTAACTTAATGCGTAAATCTGATAAGTTTAAACAGTATATTTATGCAGGTGCGTATAATATTGAAACAACAAAAACCGAAAACGGTAATCATACACACTTACACGCCTTAGTTTTTCAACATAAACAATATACAGTTAATAAAGTTAGAAAATTGATTGTTAAAGATTGGAACAAACGCACAGGTGCAACGCAGATAAGATATGAAAGTTTATATGTACATCAAAAAGATAACGCAGGGCGTTGGATAATTGAAACAAAAGAGGAATTATATCACAACGAGCTGGACGCTGACGGTAACGAAATAAAAGTAACACACAAAAACGCATATTCATTTAGAAAAAAGTTTTATTTAGATAACTCAAACGATTGGTACAGGAATTTAACAGACGTTGAGAAAATAGAGCAAATGAGTATTGGCATACTTGAAACATTAAAGTATAATTTTAAAGAGGAAGTATTTAAAAACCCTGACGGTACATATAACGTCTCATTTATGCACGAAACCCTTATAAATGGTAAAGGCTTACGTTTTTATTCAAAGTTCGGTGCATTTTACGGCGAAAAAAAATTAAATTTAAAACAGGAGTTAGAACGTGATGAGCCTCTAACCGTTGAAAATGAGCAATACGATGAGAGCCAAGAGGACGACTACAAAACAGACACAAACAACACTATAATAAACACTTATAACCCTTTTACATACGAACACGCAAATTTAAACGAGTGCAAACTTAAATTAATACAAGTTGATAGATTAAAATTTTTGCGAAAGCCTGAAAAAAAGGAGGTTATTCTCACGCCGAACAAAGAGGATTTAATCGCTATTATAGACGGTTTAGATTTAAAAAAAATAGCTGAACTTATTGCCAAAGGACAGTTAAACGAAATTATAAAAGAGGAGTTTACAACGGACGATACGTTTACAACTGATGATTTAGATGTAGGTAATATTTTGAATAAAGATGAATTTAAAAGTACAAACGATTTTATAAATGCGTTTGAGAATGATTTTTATAATGTTTAATTAAAAAGTAGAAAAATGAAAAGAATTGAAGTAATTGGAAACATCGGCAAAGATGCCGTAATTAAAGATTTTAACGACAAAAAAGCAATAAATTTTAATATTGCCGAAAATGAGTATTACACAGATAAAGACGGCAATAAGATTGAAAAAACAAGCTGGTTTAATTGCACACTTTGGAAGTCTGAAAGTCAAAGTATTAAGATAGCGGAATACTTAAAAAAAGGCGTTAAAGTGTTTATTGAGGGAACGCCAAAAGCTGATAGTTATATTACTGATAAAGGCGAGAGTGTTGCTTTTATTAATATTCAAGTTAAAAATATTGAGCTATTATCTAAGGTTGAGAACTAACGGGTTGGGGCTATGAAGCGAATCCCCTTATAGTTCGCTTCAATTTTACAAATAGGCTTTCTGGGGCTTTGATTTATTAGCCCTTGTTATAGCCAGTTAATTTTATAAAGATGTTTAAACAAATGAGCGACCAAATCACATTAAAAGAAGCAATTAAACTTATAGATTCAAGTTCAGAAACATATAGTTTACATACGGTTATCATAGATGATAATGGAAATAAAATGCCAGTTTATAGTGGTGATTATTTATCAGAATCGCCAGTAAATACAATAGAAAGTTTTGTTAAAGAAACTGATAATTATGGTTCGTTTTGGCTTAAATTTTACGGTGAAATGGATTTGGTTGTCGCAAAATACCAAATAGTTGATGAAAATGGCGAACCTGTTTAATTGGCTATAACACAAAAGTAACCGCCGTTTGTATGGCGGTTAATGACTGTTAGCGTGCGTTTTAATGCACGATTTTCAAAATGTTAATAGTAGTAATAACAATATTATCAATAATTATAGTAATACAGTCTATTGGGCTGTATTACTTAAATTTATCATTTAAAAAACTTGTAAAGATGGCAAAAAAAGAATGTAAAAATAAAAATGTTGTAAAAGTAAAATCAAAAGTTAAACCTCTTAATAATTATTATATATGGCTCAATTAGAATTTAAACATACACATTTAACCTTATCGGACGTTGCAGATAGTTACGGTATTAGTATAAGTACATTACACAAGTGGTTAAAGCCAATTAAAAATGATTTGTTAAAGTTATCAAAAGTAAATACTAAACGTTTAAGAACTTTAAACAGCAAGCAATTAAACAAAATTCAAAATTTTTTATCTGCATAAATAAGAGCAATTAACTACAATTAACTACAATTAACTACACTTAGCTACACTTAATTATACTTAGCTATACTTAGTAATATTTAGTGATATGCTTAAATTTTCATAGTTGTATTATTGCAACGTGAAAAAGAAAATTATAATATATTCAATTATTGCCGTGCTGGTAGTACTTGCTTTTTTTGGTATCAAAAAAGCAAAAAAAATGCTTGCGTTAAAAAAAGCAAAAGTAAACGTATTAGATTTTCAGTTGTTAGATAATATCGGCGTTAAAACATTAAACACAGGATTTAATACAAAAGTAGATTTAAAATTACAAAACTATTCGCCGAACACTTACCAATTAGAGCAATTACAAGTTGATTTATATACTCCGTCTGGTCAATTATTAGCAGAACAACAACAACCAATTAAACCAACGGAAATAAAACCAAACGCTAATACAACCGTTTCTATTAATCATTATATCAAAAGTGAAAAGTTTTTAGACTTGCTATCTGAAAATGATTATATAGATAAAAAAGAAACTGTTTTAGAAATAGCAATGAAATTATTATCAATGGATTTAAGCGGTGTTAATTTAACAATAAAAGGTTTTGCAATTATTGACGGTCTGGAAATACCAATAAATGAAAATATATCTTTATAATGTTAGAAAATTTAAACATAGAGAAACCAAAATATATTGACGGTATAGTAAAGTATAATGCCACATTAGAGGACACCTTAAAACTTGTTTCTTTGATTAGTTCAAGAGATAGTTATCAAGTTAAAGGATTAGCCGAAAAGTTAAAAGCTGGTACAGTAGAGCAAACAGCACATAATATTTGGAATTTCTTAAAATCAAACATACCATATAAAGAGGACACACGAGGAACGGAACAAGTAAGAACGCCAGCACGAGTTATTGAGGACGCAAAAAATGGCATTGGCGTTGATTGTGATTGTATGACTACCTTAGTGAGTGCAATTTTAAAGGAATTAAACATTAAACATTATTACAAGGTTGTAGCTTGGCAGGGCGATAATTACGCACATATATATCCTGTTGCTATTGACAATAACGGCAATGAATACGCTATTGACGGAATACCTGAAATAATACAATTTAATGTTGAGTTACCGTATTCATCTGAATTAAAATTTAATCAAAATTATTATAAAATGGATTTACAAGAATTAAACGGCACAGTTGCAGAACTTGAAGAAAAGCAAATTGCTGACGACTTTTTTAATACGGAGTTAAGCGGTGCAAATACTGATGAGGATAGCGAGGAAAGTTTAGATAAATACTATTCTGAAAATTATCACGCTTTAATGGGTAATTATATTGTTGTTGATGATGAGCAAGACGCTGAATTTATTTTAGCTGGTGCTGATTTTTTTGAGGGCATATTTTACAAACAAACGCAATTATTACTATCAAATTTGCGTAAAGAAAAAGAAAACCCTACTTTTTTAAGTAAATATCAAAACACAGAAAAAGAAATTGCCATTGCTGAAACTGTTTTGGTGAATTGGAAAGAAGATATTTTGCCAGCAATTTTAACAGAGGCGATACAGGATAGTGATAAATACAAAGATTTTTATATCGAACTTCGCAAAGGTATAACCGAATATACAAGAAATAACGAGTTAAACGGTGTTGAGGACTTTGATATTTATTTAAAAGCTATCGGCGAGGACGAATTAAACGAATTGGAGTTAAATGGCTCATTAGACGGTTGGTTTAAAAAGGCTTGGAATAAAGTTAAAACAGGCTTAAAAAAAGCTGGTAAAAAGGTTAAAAACGGACTTTTAAAAGTTGGGCGTAAACTTCATAGAGTCGCAATGTTCCCTGCACGAGCAACGGTATTTCCTATATTGCGAGCTGGTGGCGGTATATTATTTTTAGCACGATACGCAAACCCTGCTGACTTAAAAAAGTCTGCTAAGTTAAGAGAAAAGAAACGCCGTGCTGATTTTATAGTACACAAACTTGTTAGAGTTTTAGGGTATAATTTATCAAAGTTTGATAACCTTGTTAAAGCTGGTATAAAAACAGCTTTTGGTGGCGTTGATAAAGCCTTTGCAAGATTAAAAAGAGGTAAACAGTTATACGGTACAGAACTTAACGGCGAATTAGGATTTTGGGCAACAGCCGCAAGTGCTGTAATAGGTTTAATTGGTAAACTTTGGAAGTTTATACAAAAGATTTTCAAAAAGAAACCAAAAGACCCAAAATTAACGGCTGGTGATTTTGCAAACGGTAGTACTGCAAACAATAACGCTGGTAATGATAACAACGATAATGCTGGTAATGATGATTACGCTGGTAACGATTACAACGATAATGCTGGTAACAATTCAAAAAGTACAAGAATGAGTACATCAAATACAAAAGAAGAGGGCGGAAAAACTAAAAACGCATCAATAGTTGCTAAAGCTAAAGAGTTTACGAAAAAACATAAAACTACTTTAATAATAGTATCTATTGTTATTGTGTTGTTGATTGTAGGTTTTGTTTTTTGGAAAAAAAGCCACAGCAAGCCGAAAAAACGCAGAAGTGTAAACGGTAGGCAAAAAGCCTTAAACGGAACAAGAGTTGTAACGAGTACAAGCGTTAAAACTATTGACACAGGAAAGCGTTTAAAACAAATGCACCGTATTGCAAAAAGAATGAGAAAACAATATCCGAACGCTAAATACTCCACTTTGTTAAAAAAAGCAAGTAAAGAGCTTAAAAAGTAGATTTATAGCGATTTGAGATAATTTAAAAAGTATTATTTATAAACCTTAAATATTTTTAAAAATGGACGAGAATTTTAACAATTCAGAGCTAACAGAAGAAGAAATTGTTTTAGCTGGAATGGGCGGAAATGATGAAGATTTTACCGCAGAGGAAAACGAAAAAGATTTAGTTTTAGACGGAGATTTAGGACGTTGGGGACGTAGAAGATACTCGCCAAAACGTTACAGACGTGTAAGAGTTGCTTCTATTGGTAAAAATACCGCCGCAAGTTTATTCAGAAAACAAGCCTTAGAACGTGTTTCTAAAATGTCGCCTGATGTTCAAAAGAAACTTATCAAAGGACAGGCTCAAATTTCTGATATGGTATATTATGCTTGTGGCGAACTTGCCGGACGTTCAGTTGATTTAGTTGATGAGAGTGTAAACCGTACACTTGGCGTTACTAACCTTGACGGTGGTAAGATTGACAAAGACAAAGAATTTGTTTTATCGGCTGTTAAGTTTGCTTGGGACGATAACTCTTTAAAAGGTGCGTATGCAGACCCTATCCCTGCCGAAGTTATTAACGGTGAGTTTGAATTGCAGTTAAACGGTAAAAAAGTTATTGACAATATGCCAATGGCAATATTTACTGACGGTGTGAATGGTTACAATGTAAACAAGCCTTATGCTTATTACGTTTTAAACAACCCTAAGCATATCAAACCGCAGACTACTATTGAGTTGGAAGTAAAAACAGCCTATAATGTAAATGGTTTCTTAAAAGTTTACTTAATCGGTACATCGGTTAAACCTTTTTAACACACACAATTTTTATTAATAATTAAAGCGTACAGGTAATAGTTGTACGCTTTTAATTAATTTTTTTAACTTAAAATTTTAACAAATGGCAATTTCAAAAAGGGCACAAATGGCGTTAAATGCTGTTAATTCATTTGACGAAGTGGACGCAAAAGATTTTAGTAATGCAATAACTTTTGGTAACAAATATTTTAAAGTACGCCAATTTATAGCCACAGGCTTAAAAAAAGCTGAAAAAACAGAAAGTACAGAAAGTACAGAAAGTACAGAAAGTACAGAAAGTACAGAGGGTACAAGTGATAAATTGTAAAACAATAAGTAATGCAAAAAATTCAAGCTATAAAAGTTGAGATACCAAACGGACAAGATACAATTACTGTTACTGATGATTTAACAGTTGGTTATTCAAAGTTTACAGGTGTTGCCGTTGTCAATAGTCAAGCTGGTAACGATGTTTTAAAATCTGTAATGTTTGACGGCAAAGAACTTTTGCCGAAAAATACAGAGGTTGCACTTATACAATCTACAACAAATGTTATTCCTGATGAGAGGTTTTTTTCTGTAAACGAAAAAAATCAAAACTCATCAATAGAATTAACAATAAAAGCAAGTAATACAGCAGGGCGTGCATATAACGTTTATTTAAGATTAGAAAAATAACGATGTTACACAAAGTTAATGCAAGTATAACAGGGCGTTTAATACCATTTAGAACGGAGTACAAACCTAAACGTAAAGAATTGTTAAAAGGTGTGTATTTCCCTAATTATAATAATTTAGTTAAGAGAAAAGCAACGTTAAGTATATTTATCAATAATGAAATAGTTATTGATGAAATGCACCCTGTTGATATTCATACTTCATTAAATAAACGTTTACGTGTTATTGATAGAATAATCAATGAGCCTGTTACTGTTATTTTTAAAGCTGATAGTGAAAAAACATTTTTTGTATCCTGTTATTTAGAAACACAAGTAATTGATGAGTAAATTAACCGAACATATTATTTTAAACGACCTAAAAAAACGAGGTATAACAAATTATACAATTAAAGAATATAATTTGATACGTCCAGACTTTATTAAGGTTGGTAAACGAGAGTTGATTTATTTACATTTATTTGAGGCAAGAACAAAAGAAAAAGGTTTTGATGTATTGTTATATTCTGATGAGGATAAAATATTGTACACGCAAGAAAATACAGTAAAAACATTAGAAGTATATACAAGTAATATTCTAACAGTTTTTGAGAGTGATATTCGCTCGATAATAAAGGCTAAACCTGAAACTTATTTTATTCAATTTTACAAAGTAACCTATTAACACAAAAAGCAATGAGTAAGAAAAGAATAATACAAGCCGAAAGCGATGAACAAATAAAAAATTTTGTTTCAACTTATAAATATTGGGCAATATTAGACGGTAGCGATGAGCTGGCAAATTCTAATATTGAGAATGTAGATTTTGAAAAAGAATTAATAAAAGCTATTGATGTAGGTATTAAGAGAGGGCGACAATATTTAGTTATTCGTGTTGGAAGTAATGAGTATAATAGTCGTACCAATGATGAAATGGTAATAAGTTTATCTAATTATACAAATCCAATTACAGAACAATACGCACCAAACACACAACCAAACGCACCAATTATTTTAAGTGGTCTTAACAAGCCGTTAAATAATACAGGCATAACAGCAACGGAAATGCAAACTTATTTAAACGGTGCATTAGAAAGGCAACAAAAGGAATTTGAGGCAATGAATAAAAGTACCCTTGCAGGCTTGCAGGCTGAAATGAAAAAACAGCAAGCTGAACAGGAAATTGCACTTTTAAAGCAAATGCACGAGCAACAAATGAATTTTGAACGCCAATTATTACAGCGTGAACGTGAGGAGTTAGAACGTAAACAACGAGAGCTGGAAGTGGAACGAGAGGAGTTTGAATTTGAAAAACAAGAAAACAAAGAGGGTATAAAAGGATTTGTTTCAACACTTGCAGGCTTTGGACGTGATTTAGTGGACGATGTTTTGCCAAAAAAAGATAAAGAAGATACTGAGCTAAAAGGAACTGAAAATATTGACACTTCAAATGTTGATAATACAGAAACTTTACAATTTGAGGACACGGAAACAAACGATAACAACGAGGCAGATATAATTTTAGACGGCATAGAAAAAATGAGCAAAGAGGATTTGCAAGTTATACAGGAACTACTTGCCGAAAAATTAAAAGATAACAACACAGAAAAAAACAAAGAATTTACTAACGATAAAACGCAAGAAAATGAATAAGTATAATATTGAAGTAAGAGTAAACGATAACGGTAAAATAAAGAGCTTACATATAGATATGCAAGCGGAAAGTTTAACACACTTAGCAAGCGAAATACAAGGCTTGCAACAATTAAACAAAACTCTTTCGCACGATGATTTTATGCAAGCAAAAGAATTGATTATACAAAAACCGCAGTTAGTAACTACTATTAAAGAGGTTATTAACGAAACCGAAGATTTAAGCGAAACTCAAATGCTGATGAAAGCCCCGAGTTTAATTCGTAGATTTATTAAAGTATTAAAAGATTAGAAAAATGAACCCTAAATTATTAGCCTTAGCCAGCAATTTAGATGTAAATAAGATAATAAAATACGTTATTATCCTTATTGTTGTTTTAATTGCAATTCGTTACATTAAAAAGTATGTTAAAAAACATAAAAACGAGCAAGTAGTAGCCAATTTAGAGCAAGATATAAAGGTAAACAAATTATCTTATCCTTTATCTTATTATCCATTATGGGCAGATGAGCTTTTTAAGGCAATGGACGGTATGGGAACTAATGAAGATGTTGTTTTTAAAATCTTTGGAAAACTTAAAACAAAAGATGATGTATTGCAGTTAATTACAGCTTTTGGAGTGAAAAAAGAGGAAACATTAACGCAATGGCTTGTTGATGATTTAAGTGATGATGATAGAAACGCACTTAATCGTTTAATGAGTGATAAAAATATAAATTATCAGTTTTAAATGAAAAAGAAAAAAATACAAGTGTTTACCTATGTTGTAGGTGTTGATATTGTAGGACAACCTTTGATTGTAAAACATTATGTATAATGAAAATAACAAAGAAAACATATACATTAATAGCAATATTATTAGTTGTTATAGTTTTATTTGTTATCATAACTCGTAAGAAAATGGCAGAGATAAAAGAATGTAGTTTTTTTGACACAAAAGAATTTGATAGCCCAGATGTTCAAGGAAGTGGCAAGAATATGCAACACACAACATTATTAATGCTTTGTGAGGCTCGTAAAATTGCAAATGTACCGTTTAAAATAAATAGCGGTTTTAGAACTATTGAACACAATGCAAAAGTTGGCGGTGTTGTTAATTCAGCTCACACGAGAGGCTATGCAATAGATATAAGCACGCCAAACGGACACAATCAAAAATTAATTGTTAAGGCTTTAAGACAAGCAGGATTTAAACGCTTTGGAATTTATACAAATTTTATTCACGCCGATAACGACCCTATAAAAAAACAGTTTGCATATTGGGGAACAGCAAAGGAACGTTTTAACCCTTTTCATTTAGCATAATGATAATGAATAATGTTAAAACATATATAGCGGTGGTATTGTACTTTATTAACGAAAATATGAGTATTGATAATATATTGAGTTTATCTATTGCAGTATTTACAGTTATATACTTATTGCTGGGTATTGTTTTAAAATTTAGAAAAGTTATTGAAAATGACTGCAAAACAAAGAAAAATATTAATAATAATTTTAGTGATAATTAGTGTTGTTGCTTCGTCATCGGCAACCATACTACAACTAAGTGAAGTAAAAAAATGAAAGGTTTAACAAGTCTTATAATACTGATAATTATAGTGGCAATAGCATATTCAGTATATAAGAAGTATAAAACTTTTAATAAAATAAAGAACTTTTTAAAATTTTGGTAAAATGAGCAGATTTATAAAAATTGCACTTGTTATGTTGGCTTTTGCTTTTGGTTTTTTCCTGTATAAAAAAGCAAAGGACAAAGAGAATGATAAAAAGAAAAACAATGAGTTAAACGGTGCATTAGACGGTTTTTTTGTTACCGAGAGTATAAAGAACTTAGATGAGCTTAAAAAACAGTACCGAAAATTAAGTATGATTTACCACCCGGACAAAGGGGGAAGTGTAGAGCAAATGCAGGCTTTAAATGATGAGTACGATAAGCTAAGGGCAAAACTTAAAGCTGGTGCAAACTTATCGGACGAGGAAAGCGATTTAGAGGACGAGCTGGACGAGGTTTACAAAGAAGTTATAAGCACTTTAATTTTAATACCAAACATTGATATAGAACTTATCGGCTCTTGGATTTGGATTAGTGGGAACACGTACCCTATTAAAGATATGCTAAAAGATTTAAACTTCAAATTCGCACGTAACAAAAAAATGTGGTATTGGCACGGCGATACTCCATATAAAAAGAAATCAAAAGTAAAATATTCTATTGATGAGATTAGAGAGATGTATAAAAACCAAAAGATACAAAAGAACTACGGCAATAGAATATTAAACGGCTTATACAAAGATATGAGCTATTTACAAGGACTTTTAAACTATCGTTAATATGGGAAATGTTATAAGTAGTATATTAAACGGTGCAACAAAAGGCATATTAAACGGTGCAAATAATATTATTGATAATATTGTTACTAATAAAGAGGAAAAAACACAGCTAAAAAACGAACTTACAAAAATATTAACCGAAAATGCTAACATTCAAGAACAGGAACTTACAAAGAGGTTACAATATGATATGTCTTCTGATAGTTGGCTGGCAAAGAACATAAGACCGTTATCATTAGTATTCACAACATTATTTATATTTGGTATTACTCTAACAGACGGTAATATTGGAAGTTTTACCATTAACACGGTTTACATTGATTTGTTTAAATCGCTGTTAATGGTGCAATACTCCTTTTATTTTGGCTCTCGTGCATTAACTAAATCACTTGCTTATTTAGATAAGTTTGATATAAGACTTTTTGGAAAGAAAAAAAGATAACAGGTATTTGCTTTTTTTGTTTTTTGTGTTAAACGTCCTCTATTTTGAGGGCGTTTTTTTACGTTTTTAAATATTCTAACGGTGTAAATATTTGTAAATCAGAAGTGTTAAAATCTTTTTTATTCCTGGTAATAATTATGTTTATATTATTATTATAAGCACAAGCATTTATTAAACTATCCTCAAAGTCTTTAAAGTTTGAATTTAAAGCATATATAACATCTATATCAGATAAATGAATAAGATTAACATAATTAAGTAGCTTTAACACTCCAAACATTGCCGTATCATTATTTGTATAGCGTGAGATTATATAATAAAGAGTATCTAAACTTAAAGAGGCATAAAAAAGTTTTGCGTTATTGTTTATTAATTTTTTTATAAATTCTTTAACATTATAATCTGTATTTCTATTAGTCAATATATCAACACATACATTAACATCTAATAGTAAATTTTTAGGCGTGTTTGTTTTTCCTATACTCATTGTATTCTTTTTTTGTTTTATTATAATCAATATCAGCATCAATAATTCCAAGTAATTCGGATATATCTGTATTTAAACTTTCGTTTTTCTCTTTATTATTTAACCTATTCCATTCATCAAAACTAATCATAACAATATTAGTTTTTTTGTTGCGATGAATGATAACAACTTCTTTCTTGTCGGATACCTTATCAAGTATAAATTTAGGTTTTCTTGTTAGTTCTGTTATGTTTATTACTTCCATAATCAAATTTTTTAAATTAAACATTTTTACAAAGATAGTGTTTTTCGTCTAATTAGTCAAATGATTAGACGAAAAAAGACACGCTTAATTATTCGTTTAATTAAACAAATTATGTTATTTAACACTAAAAAACGACTAAAAAACGACTAAAAAACGACTAAAAAACGACTAAAAAAGCACTAAAAAACATCTAAAAAAGCACTAATTTTAGTACCTGAATAGTGCGAAAACACTATCTAAGTTAGTTAATTTAGTAATAAATCAGTAATTTTTTACTTTGGCACGGTTTTTAACTTGCTTTCATCTAAAAGAGTTTCCTCGTACGATAGTACGAAATAGTAAATAAAAACATTTAGAATAAATCAAACTTTTTAATTTCATTTATTTTTATTTCATCTACTACTTTTGCATAAATTTGAGTTGTACTTATTTTTTTATGTCCAAGTAATTTACTTATTACCTCTATTGGAATACCTAAACTAAGCCCAACCGTTGCAAATGTATGACGTGCTACGTGAAAGGTTAATGTTTTACTTATATCGGTAAGTTTAGCAATTTTCTTTAAATTTTCGTTTGTTTTTTGATTGCTGACAACACGGAACAAATAACCGTTGTATGATGTAGGTAATAAACTTAATGCTTTATTGTTCAAAGGTACACGAACAAAATCTTTTGTTTTATGCTGTTTTATTTCAATTATATTATTTACTATATGTTTTGATTGCAAGTTCTTTATATCGGCAAATCTTAACCCTGTATAACACGAAAATAAGAAGTAAGAACAAACGTTTTTTATTGCCTCGTTGTTTGTTTCGGCTCTTAGTTTTTCAATTTTATTAATTTCTTTTTTTGTTAAAAAATCTCTTTTGCCCTCAATTCTGCCAATTTTGATACTATTAAAAGGATTGTGTTCTTTTGATATTATACCCTCGTTTATTGCTTTGTTAAGTGTTGATTTCAAAAAAGCATAAGTTTTTAAAATTGTATTCCTGTTATTACCCAGCTCTACGGTCATATATTTTTCGTATTCATAAATAAACTGCCTGTTAATTTCGTTTAGTTTTAAGTTTTTTCTAAATTTTTTTAGCTTGCTTTTTTGTGTTCTGTAAGTTTTTTTTGTTTCCTTGCTGTACTGATGAGAGTATTTATTCATAAAAAAATCTACAAAACTGAAAAAATCTAAATCTTTTTTTTGTGTGTGTTCAATTTTTTTTTGAGCAGAAAAATAACCGTTTAAAATTTCTACATTGCTTGAATTTGTTGAATAATACATATTTTTGTTTTTTGTGTTAGAAAACATAAAACGCAAAAATCGGACAAAATATTTTTTTATTTCAAAAAAAAAGTTTATAATTGCGTTGCGAAAATCTAAAAAAAATACGATATTTGTTGAGTAAAGTAATTACTGAAAGATATTTTACACAAAAATTGACCGCTTAGATTTTCGCACAAAAATAAAGCGGTCTTTTTTTATGTTCTTTTTTTAGTGAATAAAAAAAACGCCCTTCGTGAATTTTTGCGAAAATCTAAGGACGTTTTCAAAAACAAGTTGTGTAACTTGTGTATGTGAGCCTGCAAACTTAGTGTTTACAGGCGTTGCGGTCTGGACGAGACTCGAACTCGCGACCCCATGCGTGACAGGCATGTATTCTAACCAACTGAACTACCAAACCATTTTAAGAACTATGCTTTTGTTTTAAAGCGGTGCAAAGATAAATATTATTTTTTATTTTGCAATAATTTATCAAAAAAAAATCTATTTTTTTAAACTTATTATTTTAAACTCAATTCTATTGTTTAAAGCTCTACCTTCTTCAGTATTATTAAATCCTAAAGGAAATCTTAAGCCATATCCTTTTTTTGATAAGCGTTTTTCTTTTATTCCTTTCTTAACTACATAATTATATACAGTTTCTGCTCTTTGTTCAGAAAGCAACATACTTTGTTTATCATCAAGTGTATTATCTGTGTGTGCAGATATTTCTATTACAATTTTTTTATTTCTTTTTAAAAACTGAACAAATCTATTTAATTCTAATTCTGATTCTGGTTTTAAAACAGCAGTTTTATCTTTAAAAAAAATATTATTTAATCTAACAACTTGATCTTTTTTTAGTGGAGCAAGAAAAAGATTCTGTTCATCAATTTCTGTATATTTTTCAAGCTTAGTAACATCTAGAGATTTTGTTACACTATAATAACCTTCTGCAAGAGCCATATACCCATATTTTTTTCCATAAGGCAGAATTATTTGATACTTTCCATCACGAGGGTCAATACGGGCAACTCCGGCTTCGTTTCCTGTCGATAAAACTTCGTATACAATTCTAACATCTACATCAACAGGCATCATATTCCTTTCGTTTAATACTTTTCCTTTTATTAAAACTACAGGTTTGCTCGATTGACCGTATATTACAAGACTTAGAAATAAAAATATTACTGTGTGTGTTTTTCGGTGCATAATAATATTATTTTTCTTCGAAAATATTAAATATTTTACTAAAAATACCAATAAATATACGCTTGTTAATAAATAATTACTATTTGTTAAATTGATTCATAGTTCTTTCAATTCCAATTGTCCCATAACTTTTTATTATCTGAATACAAGTATCAATATGATTATCTAATTCTTTTCTTTCTAACTCTGTCCATTTACCTAATACAAAATCAACTTGTTTCCCTTTTAAAAATTCATCACCAATTCCAAATCTTAATCTAGGATAAGCTGATGTATTTAAAACTTGTTGAATACTTTTTAAACCATTGTGCCCTGCGTCTCCTCCTTTAGGTTTTAGACGAAGTGTTCCGTAAGGTAATGCTAAATCATCAACTACTACTAAGGATTTATTAATTGGTATTTTTTCTTTTTGCAACCAATAATTAACGGCTTTACCACTTAAATTTACGTAAGTATTTGGCTTTAAGAGTATAAACGTTCTTCCTTTAAATTTTACATAAGCTACAGAACCATAACGCTGCTCCTTAAAAACAGTTTTGGACGCATCTACAAGAGCGTCCAAAACCATAAATCCTATATTATGACGAGTATTTTTATACTCATCACCTATATTTCCTAATCCTGTGATTAAATATTTCACAGTTTTAAATATTACTCTTCAGTTTTATCTGCAGTATCACCTTCAGTTCCTTCAGCTCCTTCTTCTGCATCTTCTTCTGCAGAAGCACTTTCACTTCTTGCAACTCTTGTTACTTTTACAGCGCATACAATTGAATTTGCAGGGTCTAATAACTCAAGGTTTTTAAAATTTAAATCTCCAATTTTAATTCCTTTTCCAATTACTAGATGCTCTACATTTATTTCAAACACCTCAGGCATATCTGAAACGAGACCTTTTACTTTTAAGCGTCTTAGGTTAAGAACCATGCGTCCACCATCTAAAACTCCTTTTGCTGCACCAACTAATTTAACAGGTAAAGCTGTTTTAACTGGTTTATTATCTACAACCTCAATAAAATCAATATGCATTATATTGTCTTTTACCGGATGAAATTGCAATTCTTGAATTATTGCTTTGTGTTTAGCACCATCAATATCAATATTTATTTCAAATACATCTGGAGTATAAACTATTTTTTTAAATTCATTTTCGTGAGCATAAAAATTTACATTTTTATCTCCTCCATACAAATTACAAGGAACCATTCCTTCTTTGCGTAAATTTTTTGTTGCTTTCTTTCCCAACTCTGTTCTTAGAGTTCCTTTAATATCAATACTTTTCATTATATAAATAATATTATGCTACTAGGAATCAAGATTTTCAAGTTTCCCCATCACATGTTTGACTTTTTAAATAGTTTGCAAAAGTAATACTTTTATTTAAACAATAAAACTATTACTAATAGATTCGTAATGATAAACTTTATTTATTGTTTCTGCAAAAATATCAGCGACAGATAAAACCTTTATTTTTTCACAATCAGGATTTACAGGAATAGAATCGCTAACAATAAGCTCTGTTAAATCAGAATTTTTTATTCTATCATAAGCAGGACCTGATAAAACAGGATGTGTAGCTATAGCTCTCACACTCTTGGCTCCTCTGGAAATCATTATACCGGCTGCTTTTGTTACTGTTCCTGCAGTGTCAATCATATCATCAAGAATAATAACATTTTTATCTTTTACCTCACCAATAACTGTCATTTCACCTACCTCGTTTGCTTTATCTCTTGATTTATGAGAAACAACCATCGGACAACCTAGAAATTTAGAATATGCATTTGCTCGTTTTGCACCTCCCATATCAGGAGAGGCAATAACTAAATTATCTAAATTTAACGATTTAATATATGGAACAAATACTGATGAAGCGTATATATGGTCAACAGGGACATTGAAAAAACCTTGTATTTGGTCTGCATGCAAATCCATTGTCATTACACGACTTACGCCTGCTGCTGTTAATAAATCTGCCATTAGTTTTGCTCCAATAGAAACACGTGGCCTATCTTTTCTGTCTTGACGAGCAAAACCAAAATATGGAATTACTGCAATTATTTTATATGCTGATGCTCGTTTAGCGGCATCAATCATTAATAATAATTCAAAAAGATTTTCGGTTGGTGCAAATGTTGATTGCACAATAAATACATGTTTACCTCTAACTGTTTCGTCAAACGATGGTACAAATTCGCCATCGCTAAACTGTACTACTGATGATTTACCTAATGTTGTGCCATAGGCTTTAACAATTTTTTCTGCTATATACTTGCTTTCTCTCCCCGAAAAAAACTTTATACTTGAGTTATCTGCTCTCATTATTAAATAATTATTTATTAAGTTACAAACTTAGATATTTGTATTCTAATTTTTACTTTTTATTATTAACAATTAGCAAACATTTTTTAACCAAAAAGGCTATTTCAATATAATTTCAAGAAAAACACTCTTAAGTAAATTATTTTAAATGATTTATGAAGTTTTTCTTTATTTTATAGTAATCTGAATAACTAAAAACACATTCCTTTAAACAAATAGAACAGCCTTTATTATCGTTAAAATATGGCAAACATTTACTTCTTATAATATGCGTTTCTCGTTTTGAAGGATGTATTATTGGTTTTTCTAAAATTGCTATAGGAGGACATTTTCTAATACATTTATTGCAAGAATCGCAAAACTGTTTAATCCAATCATGATTATTATTATCGGTAATGGGTAGGTTTTCAATACTTGTAAAAATTGCGGATATTCGTTGCCTAGCTCCAAATTCAGGAGTTATTAATAATCCATGCTTTCCTAAGCAGCCTAATCCGGCTTTTTTTGCTAATGGAGGATAAAGAACTAAGCCACCTAATGGGTGACTTGCCTGTGCATAAAAATTATTATTTCTTAAATATTCACTTAGTTTATTTGTTATAATTCCTAAATCATCATAAGTTTCAAATACAGCACTAAAAGTTTCAATACTCGGTGCTTTTGCAATTTTTCCTTTATCCATTTCTTTTATAAGTACAATTGCATTATTGTAACGTATTGCTCGTTCTTTAAAAATTAATTCGCGAGGAATTTTAGTAAAACCAATTTGCTTTATACCTAACGACTCAGCATATTTCACAAACTTGCTTAATTGCTTTTGTGATATTTCATTATTTGGATTGTTTGGATTTTTATTTATTGATTTTATTGCTATTCTGCCCTGTTTTATACATGATTTAAGATATTTACCAATTACCTTAATGTTTTGCATGCTAAAAGGTATTTCACCTCCTTTTGCTATCTTTTTAGGGTTAGGCCATGTTTTTTCCGGTGATAATTCAGATGATAATATAAAATTATTATTTTTAGTTAATTGTTTTTCAAGATTAAACCATTTAGTAACTTTAAATTGGATTATTCGAAGTATTAATTTTTCAATAATATTATACTTTTTACTCATTAACAAAGAATTGTTTTCTTCAAATTTACAATTATTTAACCAATAAAAAAAGGCTAACTCAATAAAGAGAAAGCCTTAAATAAATATATTTTACTAAATTAATCTTCTCGCCTCAAGCGAACGAGGTATCATTATAGAAAACAATATTCAATACGCCCAAGAGGCAGGGAATTTAACCCAAACAGATTAAATTAGTCTCTTGCCGAAGCACATAAAAACTCACGATTAAGTCGAGCAATATGCGAAATTGAAATTCCCTTTGGGCATTCTATTTCGCAAGCACCAGTGTTAGTACAGTTACCGAAGCCAAGCTCATCCATAGTAGCAATCATTGCCTTAGCACGTCTTGCCCCTTCAACTTTACCTTGTGGTAATAATGCAAGTTGTGAAACTTTATTAGCAACAAATAACATTGCTGATGAGTTTTTACAAGTAGCAACACAAGCACCACAACCAATACATGTAGCGGCATCCATAGCCTCATCAGATTCAATTTTGCCAATTGCAATTGCATTAGCATCAGGAACACCTCCTGTGTTAACTGAAACATAACCCCCTGCTTGTAAAATTTTATCGTAAGCTGTACGGTCAACCATTAAATCCTTTATTACAGGAAAACCACCCGAACGCCAAGGCTCAATAGTAATAGTATCTCCATCTTTAAACTTACGCATATGCAATTGACAAGTAGTAATTTCTGTATCAGGTCCGTGTGCTCTACCGTTAATGTATAGTGAACACATTCCGCAAATACCTTCTCTACAATCGTGGTCGAAAGCAATAGGCTCAGTACCCTGTGCAAGAAGTTGCTCATTTAAAACGTCCAACATTTCTAAGAATGATGAGTCTTCAGTTATATTAGCAATCTGATATTCTTCAAACTGACCTTTTGATGTGGCATCTTTTTGACGCCAAGCTTTTATTTTTAAGTCCATTTTTCTTCTTTTACTTGTAGTTTCTAACTTTTACCTCAATAGCTTCATACTTTAACTCTTCTTTGTGTAACTCAGGAGCAACATCATCGCCTTTATATTCCCAAGCTGCAACATAAGTAAAGTTAGCATCATCACGTTTTGCTTCACCTTCTTCTGTTTGGTGTTCTTCACGGAAATGACCACCTGCAGATTCTTCACGATGTAAAGCATCTCTTGCCATTAATTCTCCTAATTCAAGAAAATCGGCAACACGGTTAGCTTTTTCAAGCTCAATATTCAAACTATCAGCAGTTCCAGGAACTTTTACTTCTTTCCAAAATTCTTTACGTAATGCTGAGATTTTCTCTATAGCTGTTTCTAAACCTTTTTTGTTACGAGCCATTCCTACATTATCCCACATTATATGGCCTAATTCTTTATGAATAGAATCAACTGTACGAGAACCTTGAATACTCATTAATTTGTCGATATGTGCAATAACATTAGCTTTTGCATCAATAAATTCTTTAACTTCATCAACATTCATACGTGGTGTATGAATTTCGTCAGCCAAATAATTTTGAATTGTAAATGGTAAAACAAAATATCCATCGGCTAAACCTTGCATTAATGCAGATGCACCTAAACGGTTAGCTCCGTGGTCAGAGAAATTAGCTTCTCCTGCCGCATATAACCCGGGAATAGATGTCATTAACTCGTAATCAACCCAAATACCACCCATTGTATAGTGAATAGCAGGGTAAATCATCATTGGCGTTTTATATGGATTTTCATCAACAATTTTTTCGTACATTTGGAATAAATTTCCATAACGTTCGCGAATTAAGTCTTCTCCTAATCGCTCAATTGCCGATTTAAAATCTAAATAAACTGCCTGTCCTGTTCCAACACCAAAACCGGCATCGCAACGTTCTTTAGCAGCACGCGATGCAACATCACGAGGTACTAAGTTACCAAAAGCAGGATATCTTCTTTCTAAATAATAATCTCTTTGTTCTTCTGTTAAATCTGTTGGTTTTAATCTACCTTCACGAATTGCAACAGAATCTTCAATATTTTTTGGTACCCAAATTCTTCCATCGTTACGAAGAGATTCCGACATCAAAGTTAATTTTGATTGAAAATCGCCATGAACAGGAATACATGTAGGGTGAATTTGAACATAGCAAGGGTTAGCCATGTACGCACCTTTCTTATATGCTTTCCATGCCGCAGAACCATTACTTCCCATAGCATTTGTTGATAAGAAAAATAAATTACCATAACCACCTGTTGCTAGTACAACTGCATGACCAAAATGAGCTTTTATTTCTCCTGTAATAAGGTTACGAGTAATAATACCGCGAGCCTTACCATCAACTACTACAACGTCCATCATTTCAGTACGATTATGCATTTCAACAGTACCTGCATGAATTTGACGATTTAAAGCACCATAAGCACCTAAAAGTAATTGTTGTCCGGTTTGACCACGAGCATAAAATGTACGACTTACTTGAGCACCACCAAATGAACGGTTAGCTAGAAGTCCGCCATATTCGCGTGCAAAAGGTACACCTTGTGCAACACATTGGTCAATTATATCGTTTGATACTTGGGCAAGACGATATACGTTAGCTTCTCTAGCACGATAATCTCCACCTTTTACTGTATCATAAAATAAACGGTAAATTGAATCACCATCGTTTGGATAATTTTTTGCTGCATTAATTCCTCCCTGAGCTGCAATAGAGTGAGCTCTACGAGGAGAGTCTTGGTAACAAAAAACTTTTACTTTAAAACCTAGTTCGCCAAAACTTGCTGCGGCAGCACCACCTGCAAGACCTGTACCAACTACAATTATATCTAATTTACGTTTATTAGCAGGGTTAACAAGTCCTTGATGTGCCTTGTAATTATCCCATTTTTCTGCTACTAAACCTTCTGGTATTTTTGAATCTAATTTTGTCATCTTAATATATTAAATTTACGCAAAAAGCATTAAAAAAATTGGAATTATCGCGAAACCTCCACCTACTGCAAAAGCAAATAAATAACCTACTACAGTCCATCGTTTTCTCCATTTGTCATTACTCATTCCAATAGTTTGGAAAGCCGACCAGAAACCGTGAGTTAAGTGAAATCCTAATGCAATTGCACCAAGCATATAAACAATAGAGTACACAACACCTAAACTAGCATCAGTAAACAAACCTGCTACTAAGGCGTAAGCATTTTCCATCATTTCACCATCAACATTAACTTCATTTAATAAAGGAGAACCTGTAACTTTAATTTTCCAAAAGAAATTAAAGATATGTAATACAAGAAATGCTAAAATCATGCTTCCTAAAATATACATATTTTTTGAAGCCCAAGAACTTTGGTGAGAATTTACAGTCTTATTGTAACTCTCCGAACCTCTTGCTTTTTGGTTTTGAAGTGTTAGTATTGAAGCATAAATAATATGCACAATAAAACCCAAAGCCAAAAGCGGTTGCATAACTTGAATTATAGGATTAGTTCCCATAAAATGTGATACGATATTAAACGCATCAGGACCTAACAGTAACGCCAAGTTTGCTGTTAAGTGCACTAACAAGAACATAACAAGGAATAAGCCTGTTATACTCATGAAAAACTTCTTTCCAATTGAAGAAGACACAAATCCACTCATAATCTATATAGTTTAAAATTAATTTATAATTCGTATCTACAAATGTATATTTTACAATACTTTTATTTAATGTTTGAAAACATAAATTGAATAATTTAGACAACATCTAAATAAAGATGTAATAGTATTTTATTAATTATCAGCAAATAATAACATTGCGTTAACCTACGTTATTTATACGTTTTTCTTTTTCTGAGATGAGGCGACGAACCATGCCGCTGTATATGAATACTGCAAATGGTTTGCAACGAAGTATAAGGAAAAGAAAAATGCAAAATGTATTACCCCAACTTGGTGATTTACATTTTTAGATTTATTGGCTAGCTATTAATGGTTTATATAGCGTATTTTGGTGTTAATTTGGTATAACAGCTCTATTGTTAATTTCTATGAATAATTTGGGTTAGAGTACATAGAGGTATTATAATAAAAAATCCCAAGTAAAACATTAACTTGGGATTTTTATTTTTGTAAAATGCTTATTAGATATCTCTTCTTTTATAAAGAGCTTCACCTGTTTCTTCGTCAAACTGAAGGTATTTGTATATATCATCTTGATTACCATCAATATTTTTATTGTAATACTCAAAATACTCTTCCGGTGTAGGTAATTTGCTTGTTAAAGCAACTACGGCTCCAAGTTCAGCAGAACCTAAAAATACTTGAGCTTCGTTACCCATACGGTTGTCGAAGTTACGTGTCGATGTTGAGAATACATAATCGCCATCGGCTACACGTAGTTGGTTACCCATACAAAGTGAACAGCCCGGTACTTCAATTCTTGCACCAATCTGATTAAATACAGAGAATAAACCTTCTTCTTTAAGCTTTGCTTGGTCCATACGTGTAGGAGGGGCGATAAATGTACGAGTCTCTTTATTTACACCGTGGCCTTCCCAAATTTTACCTGCCGCACGGAAATGACCAATATTAGTCATACAAGAGCCTAAGAATACATCAGATATTTTTGTTCCTGCAACTTCTGATAGCACTTTAACATCGTCAGGGTCGTTAGGACAACAAAGAATAGGTTCTTTAATATCTGCTAAATCAATCTCAATAATTTGTGCGTATTCTGCGTTTTCATCGCGTTCCATCAATTTAGGGTTTTTCAACCATTCTTTAACTGCATCTATACGTTTTTGAATAGTTGGTGCGTGTTTGTATCCATCTTCAATCATTTTTTCCATCATAGCGATGTTAGATTTTAGATATTTTACAACCGACTCTTCTGATAATTTAATGGTAGCGGCGGCTGCCGAACGTTCTGCAGCAGCGTCGGTAAGTTCGAAAGCTTGTTCAACGGTAATATCAGGTAAACCTTCCATTTCAAGAATACGACCGTTAAATACATTAATTTTATTCTTCTTAGGAACAGTCATTAAACCTTCTTTAATAGCTTGTAAAGGAATTGAATTTACAACATCACGTAAGGTTATACCTTTGTTTAGTTTTCCTTTAAATTTAACCAATACCGATTCTGGCATATCTAAAGGCATAAATCCTAAAGCTCCGGCAAAAGCAACTAAACCTGAACCCGCAGGAAATGAAATTCCAAGAGGGAAACGAGTGTGTGAATCGCCACCTGTTCCAACTGTATCTGGCACTAATAAACGGTTTAACCATGTATGAATAACTCCGTCGCCCGGATTTAAAGCAACACCTTCTCTATCTGAAATAAATTTAGGTAAATAACGGTGCATTTTTACATCAGTTGGTTTAGGGTAAGCTGCTGTATGACAGAATGATTGCATAAACATTGGTGATTGAAATTTTAAACAAGCTAACTCTGTTAACTCATCTGCTGTCATAGGACCGGTTGTGTCTTGAGAACCAACTGTTGTCATAAATGGCTCAACTGCTTGACCAGGTAGAACTCCTTTTTCGCCAATAGCTTTACCTACCATTTTTTGAGCTAATGTATATCCTTGTCCTTCTTTGTGTTTAGGTTGTTCAACTACAGCAAATACATCAATATCACCCATATTTAAAGCTTTACGGGCTTTCATTGTAAGGGCTTTACCAATAATTAAGTTCATTCGCCCACCTGCTTGATATTCATCAGCAATTGTTGATGGTTTTAACTCAAAAGTAGAGATAACTTCTCCGTTTTGGTTAGTAATCTTACCTTCTTTAGTGTTTATTGTGATAATATCTCCTGAGTTCATTTTTGTAACATCACAAATAATAGGCATTCCTCCTGAATCTTCAACGGTATTGAAGAAAATAGGAGCAATAACACCACCAAGAATAAACCCTTCTCTACGTTTATTAGGTACAGCAGGAATATCTTCACCAATATGCCATAATACAGAGTTTGTAGCCGATTTTCTTGAAGAACCTGTACCAACAACATCGCCAACAAAAGCTACTTTATTTCCTTCTGCTCTCCATTTTGCAATAGTTGCATTTCCTTCAGGGAACAAAGTTTTTCCCATAGCTAAAGCGTGTAAAGGAATATCAGGACGAGTAGAAGCGTCAGAAGCAGGCGAGAAATCATCAGTATTAATTTCTCCGTCAACTTTGTAAACTTTTACAGTTTCTGCTTCAGGTAAAGGCTTGCGAGTAGTAAACCACTCTGCATTTGCCCAAGAAGTTAGAACTTGCATAGCAAATTCGTTAGATTTGCTCATTTCAGCAATAGTATCGAACGAATCGTAAACTAAAGTTATGTTTTTTAGAGCTTCTACAGCAAACTGAGCTATTTCATTATCTTTTAATGCGTCAATAAGTGGGCTTACATTGTAACCTCCAATCATAGTTCCTAAAATACGAACTGCATTTTCTTTATTTATTAATGGAGATGTTTTATTTCCTTTAAGAATATCATTTAAAAAATCTGCTTTTACTTCTGCTGCAGGGTCAACTCCCGGTGCAATTCTTTCTGTAAATAAATTTAAAAGAAATTCTTCTTTTCCGGCAGGAGGATTTTGTAATAACTCGCAAAGTTCTGTGGTTTGATTGGCATCTAATGGTAAAGCAGGAATTCCTTTTTCTGCTCTATATGCCTCGTGTTTTAGATAATTTTCAATCATATTTAGATATTTATATTATGTAATATTTTGAAGAAAAACAAAAGTATTAAAAATAAAGCAAATATTTTATGTTTTATAGCTATTCTAATTCATAAAAAAGCAAAAAAAAAGCTAACCATTGGTTAGCTTTTTTTTATTTTTATTTTTTTTTAGAAATAAAAATTAAGATTTAATGCTGCAGAAACTTGAGTATCAAAACCAAAATGAGATTCTTTACCTGTTATTATATTTCCAATAACAGAAGCTGTACCTGTATTTGGCATTTCTTCTTGCTCTATTAAACCTTCGCCCTGAGAAGCAAAAAATACACCATAAGCAACTTCTCCTGAAACAGAAAATTTAGGAGCAAAGAAATATTCTACACCAACAAATCCTTGAAGGTTAAAACCAAATTGAGGAGCTTGTTTATTAGATACGTATCTTTTAGTAACTTGTCCTACATTTCCTGTAGTCCAGTCTGTTGAAGTTGGAGCTATATTGTTTCCATCCATAACATTACCATATTTGTATGTTTCTTTGTTTGTATTCATGCCAAAAAGAAATTGACCTCCATAAATACCCTGTAGTCTTCCTTTTCCTCTACGTTTTTCAATACCAACGCCTAAAGTAATGTTCATTTTATTTACCGAACGAATATCTTCAACAGTCATTGTGTCTGTTGACACATAAGAGTCGTCTTTTACATAGTTGTGAAATTTATCGTGAGTATAACCGATTCTAAAAATTCCACGATATGCTGTATTTGCATCAATCATTTTTTTACCTGTAATTGAAAATGGGTGTGCCGCAGTAAAACCAAAAGCAGGAGCTGTATTAGCAGCATTACCATTAAACATATTACCAAAATATGTAAAAAATGGACTTGCATCAACACTTATTGAATAATCACCAGCTTCAGGTAAAATTGGAATTCCTCGTTTTGAAACGAAATCAGAAGAAGCCGTTTCGTCTTGTGCAAACATTGTTAAAGCAGCAAATACTGCAAGTACTGTCAATGTAAATTGTTTTTTCATACTATATTATTTATAAGTTTAAGTAACAAATGTAAGTAAGAATTATTAAAATATGAATTATTTAGTAAGATAATGTTTAAACTATTTTTATTTTTTAATATTCATCCTAATGGAAATGTTATTCTTTTGCTGTGTATGTTATTGGTGTGTAGGTTGTTGTGTTTTAACTAATGCTTTCCCATTTAAAATGTTGTTTTTCGTTATTGGTTAAATTCTTTTTTAATATTTGATTATATGATTCGTCAAGATTAGGGTCTTTGTCAAGAATTTTAATGGCTATTTGTCTAACAAATTCTAATATTTGCCCATCTTTTGCAAGGTTTGCAATATTTAATTCAATTGGCATACCACTTTGTTGAGTTCCATCTATAGAGCCAGGACCTCTTAGTTTTAAATCAACCTCCGAAATTTCAAAGCCATCGGAGCTGCGAACCATTGTCTCAATACGCTTTTTCCCATCGTTTGTTAGTTTGTTTCCCGTCATTAGAATACAGTACGACTGTTCTGCACCTCGTCCAACTCGCCCTCGTAGTTGGTGTAATTGAGATAGTCCGAAACGCTCGGCACTTTCAATAATCATAACGCTTGCATTTGGCACGTTTACACCAACTTCAATAACCGTAGTAGCTACCATTATTTTTGTAATTCCTTTTACAAAAAAATTCATAGCTTTTTCTTTTTCGGCGGGTTTCATTTTGCCGTGAACTACACTTATCCCATATTTTTCTTGCGGAAATGCACGAGTTATACTTTCAAGCCCATCTTCAAGGTCTTTAAAATCCATTTTTTCACTTTCTTGAATTAATGGATAAACAATATATACCTGCCTTCCTTTATCAAGTTCATCTTTAATGAATTTAAAAACACGAAGTCTTTGCGAATCAAAACGATGTACGGTTTTTATTTCTTTTCTTCCTGGAGGTAACTCGTCAATAATTGATACGTCTAAATCGCCATAAAGAGTCATTGCTAAAGTACGAGGTATTGGGGTAGCTGTCATTACTAAAATATGTGGGGGTTTTATGTTCTTTTTCCACATTTTTGCACGTTGTGCTACGCCAAAACGGTGCTGCTCATCAATAACTACATAACCAAGGTTATTAAATTTTACTTTGTCTTCAATAAGTGCATGAGTACCTATTAATATATTAATTTCGCCTTCTTCTAATTGTTTGTGCAAAATTCTACGTTCTTTTGCTTTGGTTGAGCCTGTTAAAAGTGATATGTTTAATCCAAGTCCGATTAATAATTCTTTTATTGATTCAAAATGCTGAATTGCAAGAATTTCAGTAGGAGCCATTATTGCTGTTTGGTAATTGTTGTCTATAGCAATTAAAGCGGTCATAAGAGCTACAAGAGTTTTTCCGCTTCCTACATCGCCTTGCAAAAGACGGTTCATTTGTTTGCCTGAGCCAAAATCTATACGAATTTCTTTGATTACTCGCTTTTGTGCATTTGTTAGCTCAAACGGTAGGTTGTTTTTGTAAAATTTATTAAAAAAATCGCCTACAACACTAAACTGATATCCGTGAGATTTCTCAATTCTAACTTTTTTAAGCCGTAAAAGTTTTAGTTGAATATAAAAAAGTTCTTCAAATTTTAAGCGATATTCCGCCATTTTTAGAGTTTCTAAATCAGACGGAAAATGTATATTTTTTAAAGCATCTTTTAATGGTAAAAGTTTATATTTATCGGTAATATATGCAGGTAATGTTTCCCATATACTACTGTAAACTTGCTGCATTAATGTTTGTTGAATTTTAAGAATAGCTTTTGATGTTAAAAACATATTCTTCATTTTTTCACTTGTGTGATATGCAGGTTCTAATGCTGAGTTTATTTTGTTATCGTATTTTGAAAGTTCTTCAATTTCGGGATGTACAATATTAAATTTATTATTGAAAATTGTTGGTTTCCCAAATATAATATATTCTATATCAGGCTTTATACTGTCTTTTATCCATTTAACACCTTTAAACCAAACAAGTTCTATTGTACCTGTTTCGTCGGTAAAATTTGCAGATAGTCGCTTTTTAAATTTTGTGCCGGTTTCCGAAAGACTTGTAAATTTACCTCGTATTTGAATGTATGCAAGGTTTTGGCTTATTTCATTAATTTTATAAAATTTACTTTTGTCGATGTATTTGTATGGATAATAACGAATTAAATCGGCATAAGTAAATAATCCAAGCTCCGATGCTAATAGCTCGGCTTTTTTAGGACCAACTCCTTTTAAAAATTTAAGTTCGGTATTTAACTTGTCGTTCAAGAGTTATTACTTCTTTTTTATTTGGGTTAATCTTTCGTAGCGTTTATTACCTCTATTCCACGAGCTAAACGCTACAAAAATACCAGCAATAGTAAATACAACAATTTTTGATACTATATACCCTAATGTAAGAGTTTCTTTAATTGCGTTTAGTGAAAAATCCCATTTAAATACTAAATCTATAAAAAATGCAACAATTGGTGAAATAATAATAAAAATTATAGCTATTTTAAATATGTAAGTAGTTTTTCCATTTTCATTAATACGCTCCCATTTTTTTATAAATTTTTCATCTTTGGTCATAGCTGTGCTAATTTAATTGTTATTTTCTACTTCGTCTCTTTTTTCAATTACTTGATTATATCGTTTAATTCCACTATTCCAATTAACATAGCCTAATATTGCACCAGCAAGAGGGAAAATAATTATTTTTAAGTAAAAGTCGTTAGTTTTAAACTCGTTTATAAATGCTTCTAAGGTGAAATTACCATCAAAAATAATATTAAATAAAGGTATAAAAACAATCATTGCTCCACCCCATAACAATGCAAAACGAATAATAAAATATGTTCTGCCTTTAGCTATTCTTCTTTCCCAAGTAGCAATAAATTTTTCCGGTGATAATGCCATTTTAATTTTTTATTAATTTCCTTGCAATATAACTATTTTCTGAGAAAATTTTAATAAAATATATTCCAACTTTTTGTTTTTGTAAATTTATATTTGTTTGATGTTTGTTAATTTGTTCTTTTGAAAAAATTAGATTTCCTGTTGAATTATAAATTTCTATTTTATTTATATTTGAATTGTTTGATATTGTAAATGTTCCTTTTGTTGGGTTCGGGAATATATTAGTTGTTTTTTTCTGATTATAATTTTTTTTGTCTTCAAGAATTGTTATTGGTGAGCCCCATTCTTCAATTCCTTTTTTAAAGTATATTAATCTTTCTGTCGGATATGCGTAAAGTGAAGGGTGGAAACATGCAAAATAATGATTTATTAGAACTCCACAACCCTCAATGTATGTGTTTTCTATATTTGGGGTAAAGTTATTTGTATTTGATATGTTTTTTGTAGCTATCGATAATATTAGTATTGAATCGTTATATTCTTGATAATAAAACGTTGATTCAACTCCATATAGAATAGGTTTTGGATTAGGGCTAATAACATAACGATTATTATAACTACGACATGCAGTATTAGGTAATAACACATCATCATATCTAAAATATGGTTTACATATTATTGTGTCGCTTAAATTATTTATAGTTAATGTTGTTGTGTCATTAAAAAATACCTCAGGTGTTTGACACCAAGTACTCGCTCTTTTTCTTGAAATTGTATATTTAACAGTTTCGTAATTGTTAGAAAATTCCTTATTTAATACAATACGTTTCTCATTGTAATAACGGAGTTCCCCAGAGGAACAAGGAGTTCCTACAAAATTTTTAATAAAATACTGGAATTCATCTCCTATTTCAAAATTGTAAACTTCTCTTAAGGTTAAAACGCTATAACCTATTCCTTCCAATGAATGTTGAACAATTGAGTTGTTTATCTTTCTTAAATCAGGAATGCTAATTATACCATTATTTTTAGAAATAATAATATTTATACTGTTTATATCGCTATTATTAACTATATTATTTGCACTATCTTTTAGGTTTAGTTCAATATATTTTACACTATCTGTTCCGTTATAAATATTTAATGTGTCTATGTTAACAATAGTGGCTTCAATATAATTTCCATTATTATAGTTTTTGAACACCCATGATTCATTAATATTAGCAAGTACGTCTATATAAAATGTGTCTGTTCTGTAAATAAGTTTTGTTGTTTGGTTAAATATTTCAATGGATTTACTGCCTATAATGCTACCTGAATATTTATTAAAACAATTAGCTGTAAAATAGCAAGTATCTTTTATCAAATCATTTGAGTAGTAATATATTGTAGTGTCATTATTTGATATGCTACTGTCTATTTTCACCCTTGAATAATAATGTTGAGCAGGTTCATCATTAAAACTATATGCGTCTTGCGCTAAGTATCTTAATGAATTAGTTGTGTAGTTTATAGCCCAATTCTGTGAATATAATAAGTTTAAATTAAATATTAAAATTAATAATGTAATTGTTGTTTTCATATTTTTTAACTATGATTTGCTCAAATATACAAAATAATTTATTATTTTTGTAACAATAGAAGTAAAATAACTATGATAATTTATTCACAAAATAAATATTTGAATATTAAGCGTAGAGATAATTTTGCTTATTCTTTTAATGCAAAATAATTGCATTCCTTTTTAATTATCGCATTAAGCGATATTTCATTTTTTAATAATCATATAAAATATAATGTCTTATGGAATTACCATTCGCAGAATCGTATAGAATAAAAATGGTTGCTCCCATTAAAAAGAGCACAAGAGAACAACGTGAACAATGGCTTAAAGAAGCTAAAAATAATTTATTTAATTTAAAATCAGACCAAGTATTTATTGATTTGTTAACCGACTCTGGTACAGGAGCAATGAGTGAACAACAGTGGGCTGCAATGATGTTAGGTGATGAGTCTTATGCAGGAGCATCATCGTATTATAATCTTAAAAATGCAATTAAAAATATCTTGGGGTTTGAACATTTTATTCCAACACACCAAGGTAGAGCAGCCGAAAATGTGCTTTTTTCTGTTTTAGTTGAAGAGGGCGATGTTGTACCCGGAAACTCACATTTTGATACTACAAAAGGGCATATTGAGTTTCGTAAAGCAACGGCAGTTGATTGTACTATTGATGAGGCATTTCATACAGAGTTAGAGTATCCTTTTAAAGGGAATGTAGATTTAAATAAATTAGAAAAGGTATTTGCTGAAAACGATGCGAGTAAAATTAAATTTATTATTGTAACTATTACGAATAATACATCAGGAGGGCAGCCTGTTTCAATGCAAAATATTAAAGAAGTAAGTGCGTTTGCAAAGAAAAAAGGAGTTATGCTGGTTATGGATTCGGCTCGTTTTGCAGAAAATGCATATTTTATAAAAACACGTGAAAAAGGCTACGAAAATAAAACAATAAAAGAAATAGTTGCTGAAATGTACACATATGCTGATGCAATGACAATGAGTAGTAAGAAAGATGCTATTGTTAATATGGGTGGCTTTATAGCAATGCGTAGCAAAGATTTATTTGATAAAGCTGCTGTTTTTAATATTATGTTCGAAGGTTTTTTAACTTATGGAGGAATGAGTGGTAGAGATATGAATGCTCTTGCTCAAGGTCTTGATGAAGGTACTGAGTTTGAAACTCTTGAAAGTAGAATTAAACAAGTTGAATATCTTGGCAATAAATTAATAGAATGGAGTATTCCTGTACAACGACCAATTGGTGGACATGCCGTGTTTATTGATGCTGATAAAGTATTTCCAAATATTCCTAAAACAGAATTTAGAGCCCAAACTTTGGCTTTAGAGTTATATTTAGAAGCAGGTATTAGAGGGGTAGAGATTGGTGCAATTTTAGCAGATAGAGACCCTGTTACTCGTGAAAATAGATTTGGCGGTTTAGAGTTTGTTCGTTTGGCAATTCCTCGTCGTACATACACAAATAATCATATGGATGTTATTGCGGCTGCAATTAAAAATGTTTTTGACCGTAGAAATGAAATAACAAAGGGTGTTAAAATTGTAAAAGAAGCTCCAATTATGAGGCATTTTACTGTTGAACTTGAACGTTTATAGTTTTTTGTAAGGGAACGCTAAGAATATAATATCACGCGAAGAACGCTAAGAACCGCGAAGAAAAATATTGCGAGCTTTGCGTTTAATCTTTGCGTACTTTGCGAGAAAATAAAATAGAAATAGAAATATCACGCGAAGAACGCGAAGAACCGCTATGAACTGCTAAGAAAAACATTGCGAGCTTTGCGTATAATCTTTGCGTATTTTGCGAGAAAATAAAAAGAAATATAAATATCACGCGAAGAACGCTAAGAACCGCGAAGAACGCTAAGAAAAACATTGCGAGCTTTGCGTATAATCTTTGCGTACTTTGCGAGGAAATAAAATAGAAATAGAAATATCATGCGAAGAACGCTAAGAACCGCTAAGAACGCTAAGAAAAACATTGCGAGCTTTGCGTATAATCTTTGCTAATTTTGTGAGAAAAAAATATAAACATTGTGATAAATTAAAAAGATAAATAATGACAGAAAATCAAATCTCATATGAAATAATTGGTGCTGCATTAGAAATTCATAAAACTGTTGGACCGGGATTATTAGAATCAGCTTATGAAAGTGCATTAGCTTTTGAATTAAATGAAATGGGATTCGATGTAAAACAACAGTTGCCTATGCCATTTATTTACAAAGATGTAGAACAAGATGTGGGGTATCGCATTGATTTATTAGTAGATGATAAAGTAATAATTGAACTAAAATCAGTTGCTAATTTAGCGGAAGTGCATTTTGCTCAAACATTGACATATTTACGATTATCGGGTAAAAAGTTGGGATTATTAATTAACTTTAACGAGAAATATTTAAAAAATGGGATTCATCGGATTGTAAATAATCTGTAATTAGTGTAGAGTAAGTAAAAACCTTACGCACAACATTAATAAATACATAGCGAGGAAATAAAAAGAAATAGAAATATCACGCTAAGAACGCTAAGAATCGCAGAGACCGCTAAGAAAAACATTGCGAGCTTTGCGTGTAATCTTTGTGTACTTTGCGAGAAAAGAAAGATAAGGATATCACGCAGAGAACGCTAAGAACCGAGAAGAATGCTAAAATAACTTTGCGTACTTTGCGTGTAATCTTTGCGAACATTGCGAGAAAAGAAACTAAATAAAAAAATAAAACAAAAAATATGATAACAAAAGAATTAATATCTCCAAAAAGTATAGTAGTAGTAGGAGGAACTGATAATATTCACGCTCCGGGAGGAAAAGTTTTAAAAAACCTATTAGATGGTAATTTTGCAGGTGATTTGTATGTTGTAAATCCCAAAAAAGATGAAATACAAGGTTTAAAAGTACATCATAATGTTGAAGAATTGCCTAATGTTGATTTAGCGATAATGGCTATTGCTGCAAAGTTTATTCCTGATACAGTAAAAACATTAACCGAGCAAAAATTTACAAAAGGGTTTATTATTCTTTCAGCAGGTTTTTCAGAGGAAAATGAAGAAGGTGCAAGGCTTGAAGCACAAGTAGTTGAGCAAATAAATAAATACGATGGTTCGTTAATTGGTCCAAATTGTATAGGTGTGTTAAATACTAATTATAACGGTGTTTTCACCACTCCAATACCTAGTTTAGATCCAAAAGGAGTTGATTTTATTTCAGGTTCAGGAGCTACAGCAGTATTTATAATGGAAAGCGGTGTGCCAAAAGGTTTAACATTTAATTCAGTTTATTCTGTTGGTAATTCTGCACAACTTGGAGTTGAAGAAGTTTTAGAATATCTTGATGAAACTTTTGATGTAGAAACTTCGTCGCTAGTGAAACTGCTTTATATTGAAGATATTGATAAACCTGAGAAACTACTTAAACACGCATCATCGTTAATTAGAAAAGGTTGTAAAATTGCTGCAATTAAATCGGGTGGCTCTGAGGCAGGTAGTCGTGCAGCAAGCTCTCATACAGGTGCTTTGGCAAGCCCTGATGTGGCTGTAGATGCACTATTTAAAAAATCAGGTATTGTGCGTTGTCATTCGCGTGAGGAACTTACAACGGTGGCTTCTGTATTTATGCACCCTCAACTTACAGGGAAAAATATAGCCGTAATTACTCATGCAGGAGGTCCGGCAGTAATGCTTACCGATACGCTTTCTAACAATGGTTTAGACGTTCCACATATTGAAGGCGAAAAAGCTGATGAATTGGTTACAAAACTGTTTCCGGGTTCGTCGGTGGCAAATCCAATTGACTTTTTAGCAACTGGTACAGCAGAGCAATTAGGCGATATTATTGATGCCGTAAATAACGATTTTGATAATATTGATGCGATGGTTGTAATTTTTGGTAGCCCTGGACTTTTTCCTGTTTACGATGTTTACGATTTGCTTGATGAGAAAATGAAAAACAGTAGAAAACCTATCTATCCTGTTTTACCTTCGGTAGTTAATGTTGCTGATGAGATTAAACATTTTCTTGCAAAAGGTAGAATTAATTTTCCTGATGAGGTGTTGCTAGGCGAGGCTTTGGCAAAAGTATATAATAATTCTAAACCAGTTGAAGAGAATATTCAGTTACCGGAAATTGATAAAACTAAAATACGTTCAATTATTGATACTTGCGATAATGGTTATATTAATTCTGAAAAAATGATGGGATTGCTTGATGCTGCCGGAATTAGTAGAGCAGGAGAGGCTGTTGTAACAACTAAAGAGGAAGCTGTAGAACGTGCAAATGCACTTGGCTTACCTGTTGTTATGAAGGTTGTAGGACCTATTCATAAGTCTGATGTTGGAGGTGTTGTTTTAAATGTAAATGACAATCAAACTATAGTTGCTGAGTTTGAACGAATGATGCAAATAAAAGATACAACTGCTATATTAATTCAGCCAATGCTTTCGGGTACAGAACTTTTTGTAGGTGCAAAACGTGAAGATAAATTCGGGCATATGGTACTTTGCGGTTTAGGTGGTATTTTTATTGAAGTTTTAGAAGATGTACAGGCTGGTTTAGCACCGCTTTCGCTTGATGAAACTTACAGCATGATACAAAATTTAAATAGCTATGGCATTATTAAAGGGGCTAGAGGACAGGAAGGTGTAAACGAAGATATGTTTGCTGAAATTGTTCAACGTGTTGCCGCATTAGTAAGCGTTGCTCCCGAAATTTTTGAAATGGACTTAAATCCACTTTTGGGAAGTAAAGACAAGGTTATTGCTGTTGATGCCAGAATTCGTATTGAAAAGTAATAAATATTTATAATAACAATTTGTCATTCTGAACAGAGCGAAAAATTTATGATATATCAGATTATTTACTATCGTTCAGAATGACAAATATTACTGTTAATTAAAACTAATTTCATCGGCAAAAATATAAGCTTTATTGCCCTCACCTAAATGTCCTTTTGGACAAATATTGTGGTTTTTGGCAAAAACTTTTATGTATTTTACTTTTTTAGGATAAAATTGAGTTTCAAAAGTTTTAATTTGTACTGTATAATTTAATTTATCAATATTGTTATTGATTTTTCCGACAGGAGCAAAGTATTTATTATCGTTTGATACCCAAAATTCTACATAGTCAGGCATAAATATCCAGGAACGTGCATCTTGAATAAAATTAATGCTAAGTTTTGTGAGTTTTGTTGGTTTGCCTAAATCAATTACGGCTTCTAAATCATCGTAATAATAAGCTTGCCAAACACCTGTTTTAAAATTTTCGGTACCTGTTAATCCATCAATTAAAGCATCATTTCCTCCAGCAGAATATTGTTCTTGGTATTTGTTTTTTATTTTTATTGATATATTTTTATCTATTTTAAAAAACTCACCTTCAACCGTTTTACTACTTTTGCCATTTTTTTCTGCTCTAATATTTATATTACACTTTTCGTAAATAGAAAATGGTTTTGTGTATTCTTTTTCATTGTCATCATTAATTGAATAAAATATTTTTGCATCTGTTTCGGCATCAATTTTTATAATAGTTGAGTCTTTAAAAGTTCTTTTGCAACCATCAAAAGTTGGTAACGCTACAATTATGTTGTCCGAAATTAATGAGTTTGGTAAATCTTTTTTTGAAAACGAAATATTCTTGGTTTTATCCATCACGAAAGTGAGTTTTCCACCTTTTACAATATCGCTATACATAATATATGCTTTATTATATTTTTTACCATTAAGCATTATTTCTTTAATAACAGTATTTGTTGCGTTATCGCCGGTTTTTTCAATAATAAATTGTTTCCCGTTTTCAAGATTTATTTTTATTTCATCAAATTGTGGCTTGCCAAAAACATACTCGCCATTTGCAGGATTAACAGGGTAAAAACCCATACAAGAAAATACGTACCAAGCCGACATTTGTCCGCAATCTTCGTTTCCGCAAAGACCATTGGGTTGGTCGCTATATAGCTCATCAATAATACGTTGAACATATTTTTGTGTTTTCTTAGGTTTGTTTACAAAATTATATAAGTATGCCATATGATGACTTGGTTCGTTTCCGTGAGCATATTGCCCTATAAGCCCTGTTATATCGGCTTGTTTACGTCCTTTTGTTTGTGTTGATGCGGAGAATAAATTATCTAACTGTTTTTCAAATTGTGCATTGCCTCCCATCATATTTATTAGAGTGTAAATATCTTGTGGAACATAAAAACTGTATTGCCATGAGTTTGCTTCGGTAAAATTAAAATCTACTTCCGATGGGTCGAAAGGCTGTTTCCATGTTTCGTTGAGTTTAGGACGCATATAACCAATGTTTTTATCAAAAATATTTTTGTAAGATTGTGCACGTTCGGTAAAGCGATTATAAATGCTATCTTCACCTGCTTTTTTAGCTATTTGTGCAATACACCAATCATCGTAAGCATATTCAAGAGTTTTTGAAACAGATTCGGCATCGTCTTTAATAGAGATGTAACCGTTTGTTTTATAAGATTTAAGCCCTAAATGATTTTGATTTGCCGATGTTAACATCATTTGTAAAAGTGTATCGGCAGCTATGTTAGTTAAACCTTTTAAATATGCGTCGGTAATAACCGGAATTGCGTGATATCCAATCATACAACCTGTGTAATTTCCTGCAAGCTCCCATATGGGAAGAATACCACCTGTTTTGTATTGATTTTGCATTGTTTGAATAAATTTACCGGTTTTTTCGGTCTGCAAAATTGTGTAAAGTGGGTGAGTAGCTCTGTATGTGTCCCATAGTGAGAAAACTGTATATTGGTCGGTGTTAAAATAATGTATTTCTTGGTCCATACCTCTATATTTACCATCAATATCTGAAAATAAATTAGGAACAATAAAATTGTGATATAGTGCAGTGTAAAAGGCTGTTTTTTTAGATGTATTGTTGTCGGTAATTGTTATTTTATTTAATTCTTTACGCCATCTATTTTGGTTTTCTGTTTTTATTTTATCGAAATTCCAAGTTTGGTTTTCGTTGTATAGGTTGTTTTTTGCACCTCGTATGTCAACGGCAGATAATCCGACACGAACTAAAAGCTCTTTGTTTTTTAGGGTGTTAAATTGTACTGATGCAACAATATCGGTTGATTTTAAATTGTTTGTTGTAATTATTTTACCTTCTGATTTTACTTTTAATGTGTCAATTTTTTGTGAAAATTCTATATAAAAATATACAAATTGTTTTTTTGCCCAAGCCGATGATATTCGGTAACCTTCGATGGTTGAGTCGTTTACTAAGTGAATAAATGCGTCTAAAACTTTGTCGCGATGATTTAAATCGAGAACTATTTTATTATTATTTGTTTGTGCGAATTTATATTTGTGAAACCCTGTACGTGGAGTTGTAGTAAGTTCAACAAAAATATTGTGTTTGTTTAGTTTTACTGAATAATATCCTGCTTGGGCAGTTTCGTTATTGTGTGAAAATGATGATGAATATTCATTGTTATTATAAACAGCTTTTCCTGTTGTTGGCATTAATAGTATATCTCCATAATCTGAAACACCGGTTCCACTTAGGTGGGTGTGCGAAAAACCATAAATTATACTATCAGAGTAGTGATATCCGGAACAACCATCCCAACCTTCAATACGTGTATCGGGGCTTAGTTGTACCATTCCAAATGGTGATGTTGCTCCAGGGTAAGTGTGTCCGTGCCCAGCAGTGCCAATAAATGGGTTTACATATTGTAATACATCGGTGTTTTTATTTGTTTCTTCTTTTTTTGTGCTACACGAAAATAGCATTGCTAATGATAGTATTAATAATATTTTTGTTCTCATATTCTTTTGTTTTATTTTTTTCTCGCAAAGTACGCAAAGATTACACGCAAAGCACGCAAAGTTATTTTATCGTTCTTCTCTGTTCTTGTCGTTTTCTGCATTATTTTTATCTTTTTTTTCTCGCAAAGTACGCAAAGATTATACGCAAAGCACGCAATATTTTTCTTAGCGTTCTCTGCGATTCTTAGCGTTCTCTGCGTGATATTTTTATTTATCTTTTTTTCTCGCAAAGTACGCAAAGATTATACGCAAAGCTCGCAATATTTTTCTTAGCGTTCTCTGCGTGATATTTTATTCTTCTTTTATTTCTCGCAAAGTTTTATTTTTATTATTTAATCCATTATCATGGCAGCAGCACCCAAAAGTCCTGCATTTTTATCTATTAATTTTGAAGGTAGAATTTCTACTGTATTTTTAAATATCTTCAACATATTATTGTTCATTGCATTTTCGGTAGCAGGAATAATTAGAGAGTGAGCTTTGGCTAATCCACCGGATAAAAATACTGCTTCTGGGCTAAATAATGCAGTATAATCGGCAATTGCTTTACCAAGTATTTCTCCTGTAAATTCGATTGACTTAATAGCTACTTCATCGCCACTTAATGCTGCGGAGTATATATCTTTTGCTTCAAAGTTATTAATTTTTGATAGCACAGAATTTGATTGTTTAAGTATTTGGTTCGCTGTTTTAACAATGCCTGTTGCCGATGCGTAAGTTTCTAAACAGCCATTGCGTCCGCATCCACATTCTCTACCGTTTTCTTTTATTATTATATGTCCAAATTCGCCTGCAAATCCGGTTGAACCGTAAAGCATTTCGCTATTGACAACAATGCCTGAACCAAGTCCTGTGCCAAGAGTAATTACCACAAAATTTTTCATTAGTTTGGCATCGCCATATATCATTTCGGCGTAAGCTGCCGCATTTGCATCGTTTGTAAGTTTTGTATTTAATCCTATATTTTCTCTAAATAGTTTCGCAAGAGGAATAACTTCGTCCCAACCTAAGTTTGGTGCAAATTCAATGTTTCCTGTAAAATAATTTCCGTTTGGAGCTCCAATACCAATACCTAAAATATTATTGTAATTTTTATTTTCATCAATAATAATAGGAGCAATATAATCGGCAAACTCTTTACCTGTTTTAAATTTGTTTGTTTTGTAATTTATTTGATTTAAAATTTTGCCATCAGAATTTACCCATGCAATTTCTATATTAGTTCCGCCAATGTCAATTCCTATTGAAATTTTATTTCTCATTATTTAGTTTTTTTATTTTATGTCCATAGACTCCGTAAAAAATAATATACATTAGCCCGATTAATGGTATAATAAATGAAATTTGAATATTGTATGCTTCAATAATATGGCTTTGTATCCACGGAAGTGCGGCACCGCCAACTATTGCCATTACAAGTAACGATGAACCTTGACTTGTATATTTACCTAAATCTTTAATTGCTAATGTGAAAATATTTGACCAACCAATAGAGAAAAATAGACCCGCTCCGAGTATAGACCACATTGCTATTGTGCCGTTTGAAAACATTGCGGTAAGTATTAAACCTACATTAATTATCATAAATATGACTAACGAACGTGCCGGTTTTCCTTTTCCTATTGCAAAAGCTACTATGCTTAATGCTATGTATATTAGGTATGTGTATATTTTTGAGAAGCTTAGCATTTTGAAATGGAAATAACCATTGCTAAATTTTATTGATGTGGCAAAGTAAATAAAAAAGAATACAGTAAGAGCAATCAAAATCATTGAAATATACTTTTTAATAGGCTTAATATTTGCGTTTAGCGATTGACTTGCCATTAATCTGCCTATCATTAAACCACCCCAAAAATATGATAAGAAATAGCTTGCTTCGTTTTCTTCCAATCCCATTACGTTCTCATTTTTAAGAAATTCAACTATCCAAGTGCCAATAGAAACCTCAGAGCCTACATAAAAGAAAATTGCAAAGATGCCGAATACTAAATGTCTATTTTTAAATATTGCAAAACCTGTTTCTATTTTATCGTCGTTACGAAAGGCCGGCATTTTAGCAAGTTTTACAAGCAGTGCCATAAGTAAAAAAACAAATCCGTAAATTAGGTAGGTTTTTGTAACCGCCTCTATTGTTTGCTCACCATTTGAAAACACTTCGTAAATTAAAATTGTGCCAATAATAGGTCCTATTGTTGTGCCAAGTGAGTTAAAACCTTGTGCTAAGTTTAGACGGCTCGATGCAGTTTCCGGTTTGCCAATTATTGCTGCGTAAGGGTTCGAGCAAATTTGTAAAAGAGTAACTCCTGTAGCAAGAATAAATAACGAAACTAAAAATGCGTAATATGATGCTAGCATTGCTGCAAAATAAAAGCTGAGACTTCCTGTCCCTGTTATAATAAGGCTGATAATCATGCCATTATTATAACCAATTTTATTAATGGGGTCTTTTCCTGATAACGAACTTATTAAAAAATATGTAAGAGAAACAATAAAAAATGCACCAAAAAATGACATTTGCACAAGTGAACGTTGGGTAGCAGATAAATCGAAAATACTTTGGAAAGTATTAACAAGAATATCGTTCATTACAGTTATGAATCCCCAAAAAAAGAAAAGAGATATTAAACTTACAAGAGCAACAATATTATTTTTTTTATCCATAAATGTGCTTTGTACAAAGATATAATTTTAGTTGAATTTATGAAATGTGATATGTTAATTATAAAATATTAGTTATAATTAATTCACAATTGCCTAAAGCATGAATGTTGAATTCATTTCTGCTTTTTGTTATTTCAATAAAATCGCCTTGCTTAGCAGTTACCTTATCATTTATTTTTATATGGCCTTTGTAAATGTAAATAAAAACGAATTTTGATTGCTTATATGGTGTGTAATTATATTTTTCTGCTTTATTTATTGTTAAATATGAAAGTTTTGATTTTGTATTATGATCTGTCATAACGTTAAAATCGGTGCATTTTCCAATAGAAGTAGTTTTCCAACTTCCTTCAAATTCATCAGTATCAAATTTTTCTAAAATCTTTTTATGATGGTTTTCATGTTCAATTTTAATTTCACCATTAAGAATCATTAATTTTCTTGAAACGTTTGGTAAAATAGTGAATTCTGATTTCTCTACGTTTATATTTGCGGTGCTAATTCTAAATGAAAAGTCAAGGTCTTTATAATTTTTATTTTTAGGATAAATATATAGTTGTGTTGTAGTACCTCCAGACCATGTACTCGTACTTTGTTCTTTTGATGTTATAATGTTTATATTCATTATATTACACTAATTCTAACTTTCTTTTTCTTTATTCGAGTATTGTTAAGTTTATTGATAATAAAATCGGCTTTGTTTTTATGTACGGCAACATAAACAGCATCTTGTTTTAGCTCAATAATACCAATTTCATCTTTATTGAGTTTAGCTTGTTTAAAAAACAAGCCGGCAATATCACCCTTAGAAATTTTGTCTTTTCTGCCGCCATTAATATGTAAAGTAACCCATTGTGGCGATTTAGGTATTGGTTTGTATTCAAATTTAACTTCCTCAATATTTGAAATATACTCTGGTAAATTATCATTTTTCCAAGTAAGTATATATGCAGTTCCTTCAGTGTTCATACGGGCAGTACGACCATTCCTGTGTATAAATTCTTTTTCCTTTACAGGGAGTTGATAATGAATAATATATTTAAGTTCAGGTATATCAATGCCACGAGCTGCAATATCGGTAGCAATAATTAATTTATGCGAACCATTTCTAAATTTTAAAAGTGTATGCTCACGGTCTTGTTGCTCCATTCCGCCATAATATGTACCATATCTAATACCTTCTTTATCTAAAAATTCGCCAACATATTGTATAGTATCTTTAAAATTACAGAAAATAATACCCGGAGTATTGCCAATATTTGAAAGTATTTTAACAAGCGTCTCAAGTTTATCCTTATCTGGTGAAACAACAATTTTTACTTCTAATTTTGGTATTCCATCATCAGAGAAGTCTATTTCGTTTGGATTTTTAAGCTTTACAAAATCGGGTATTTCAACACCTTTAGTTGCTGAGGTTAAAATTTTCTTTTTAACTTCTGTTAGTTCTAAAATAATTTCACGCATTTCTTTTTCAAAACCAATTTCTAATGATTTATCAAATTCGTCTAATACGAGAGTTGTAATATGTTCAGTAGTAAATCGTTGTCGGCGAATATGGTCGGCAACTCTACCGGGTGTTCCTATTAATATTGCCGGTCTGTGTTTTAATTCAATTTTTTCTTTAGAACCGGAACGACCACCATAAACAGCATTAGCTTTAAACCCTGACCCCATCTCACGTACAACACTTTCTATTTGTATTGCAAGTTCGCGTGTAGGAACAAGAATAAGTGTTTGAATTTCATTACAATTTTCATCTAATTCTGCAATAATTGGAAGCAAAAAAGCCAAAGTTTTTCCGGTACCTGTTGGTGAAAGTAAAATTATTTCGTTTGAAGAATGTATTGCATAAGTTGCTTCTTCTTGCATTGGGTTTAATTTCTCAATATTTAATTTTTTGAGAATTTCATTCTGATTTCGTATTGTTTTTGACATTTTGCAAAGGTAATATTATTTTTTATAGATAAATAAGTTAAATTTGTCGAAAATGTAACTGTTATGAGGATTATTATTTTCTTTAGTTTGATATTGTATGTAAGTGTAAGTTTTGGACAGTTCAATCAACTGTTTAATAAACAAGAGGCTTTGGATTTGGTTGCTATATGCAATTATTGGGTAAATGGTAAAATAGATGGGGTTGATTCCACTTATATTGACACTTCGGAATATAAATTGTTATATGAATCAAAACCAACAAAAATGGATAATATATGGCAGTTATGGCAAAAAGAAAACGATGCAGTAGTTATAAATTTACGAGGAACTACAAGTAAATCAATATCTTGGTTCGAAAATTTTTATGCAGCTATGATTCCTGCCGAAGGCGAAATGCTTTTGCCTGATAGCCAGGAGGTGAAATATAAATTTGCCGAAAACCCTAATGCTACAATTCATACAGGTTGGGCTATTGGAGTTGAAACTATGCTACCTGATATATTAAAGCATATTAAAGAAGTAAATAAAAAAGGTATATATAATGTTTATATTACTGGTTTTAGTCAGGGGGGTGCATTAGTGCATTTACTAAGAGCTGCATTAGAATATATTCCTGAAGAACAGTTATCATCAAAAAATAAATTTAAAGTTTATTCCTTTGCCGGTCCAAAACCCGGTAATAGATTTTTTGCTTATGATTATGCAAGTTATACAAGTATAAAAAATCCATCATACTCAATTATTAATGCAGAAGATTGGGTGCCACAAGTACCTTTTACAATACAATCGCCTGATAACATGTCAGAAGCAAACCCATTTATAGCACTAGAAAATAATGATTATAAAATGTCGTTATTTAAACGAATTTTTATAAAACGTATTTATTATTCAATGAAAAAACCTGTAAAAAAAAGTCAGAAACGATTTAAAAAAGTGTTAGGTTCTGATATTGAAAAGAAAATAAAGAATACCATAGGCAATTTTGAAACACCTAATAATACAGACGATTTTTCATATTCACCAGTAGGTATTCAGGTAATATTACATCCTTGGAAAGCTAAAACAAACGATAAAATGTTGTCAATTTTTTGGCAACACTTACCTGCTCATTATTATTATTTAATTAAAGACCAGTTGTAAAAAAAAGCATAAATCATAAAAAATATTAATTTAGAACGATTATGTATAAGAAGTAAATATTATATTTAACTTTGCTCAAAAAACATAATGAAAAAAAATATAATAGGATTATTACTAATTGTATATTCAACAATGTCATTTTCTCAATTTAATATAGCTTTTGATAAGCAAGAAGCTATAAATATGGCTGCAATTAGTAATTACTGGATAAACGGAATGATTGAAGGAATGGATTCTACCCATGTTGATTCTGAATATAAATTAGTATTTAGTTCGAAAATATATAAAATGAAAAACGAATGGCAATTGTTAGAGAAAGGTAAAGATGCAATTGTAATACATTTAAGAGGTACAGCAAGGGAATCAGTATCGTGGTTTGCTAATTTTTATGCTGCAATGATTCCAGCTCAAGGCAAGATGTTATTACCTGATAGTCAAGAAGTAATATATAAATTTGCCGAAGATTCAAGAGCTGCAGTTCACGTTGGCTGGGCGATGGGAGTTGAGTTTATGTTATCAGATATTCTCGAAAAAATAAAAGAATATAACGATAAAGGAGTTTATAATATATATATAACAGGGCATAGTCAGGGAGGTGCTTTATCTCATTTATTACGAGCTGCTTTTGAGTATTTACCTGATAGTTTGTTATCGAAGAAAAATAGATTTAAAGTTTATACTATTGCATCGCCTAAACCGGGAAACAGATTTCTTGCCTATGATTATGCTACATATACAACGCTTAAAAATCCATCTTTTTCTATTATAAATAGTTCAGATTGGGTACCAATGTTACCTTTTAGTGTTCAGTCAACCAAAAATATGCCAGAAATAAATCCTTTTAAATCCTTGAATAGTAATGAGTTTGATATGTCGCTTGTTAAGCGTGTGGTTGTTAAGCATATGTTTAATTCGCTTGTAAAACCTATTGATAAGAGTCAAAAACGCTTAATAAAAAAGTTAGGTAAAAATATGCGAAAAAAGATTGAAGACATAGTTGGTGAATTTGATGTGCCTAATACTGTTAAAGATTTCGCATATTTCCCAATGGGTTTACAAATTGTGTTAAAACCAATGAAAGGTAAATCTGATGATAAATTAGTAAATTTGTTTTGGCAACATTTACCGGCTCATTACTTATATTTAATTAACGAACAATTGTAATGAAATTTTCTAATTTCGTACTAGGTCTGATGAATTTACAAAAAATCTGTCGTTACTTTCAAAAAAATATTACATTGAAAACTAAGTCTAACTTACCTTAGCCAAATACTCCACTTGCTACAATGATTTAATCTGTTTGGGTTTAATTCCCCGTCCCTTGTGACGTATAAAAGAATAGTATTCCAAAACGATACCTGATACCTCGTCCGCTTGCGGCGAGAAGATTCATTTTTACTCTGTTCTAATTTTATTTAAATATTTTCAACAAAATAGTATAAGATTTACTATTTTTATAAAATATTATGAGAAACAAGATAAAATACGTTTTAGATACTTTTTTTATATATCATAAAATTGATAGGGAAAAGATTGATATTCATTATGGTATAGATCTTGAATCGAAAATTCAGGTTAAACAATCGAATCTTATTTATATTTTTTCTGACCGATTTGATATTAACTATAATAACGTTGTGTGGAAGCAGTGGCTTGATAGAAATATTCCTTTTTTGTTTGACCGAAGTACCAACAAAAATATTATTGAAGAAGTTGATGGCAATATTGTTATTAACTACGATATTTTTGCTGCGGCATTTTATTTGTTATCTGGCTATAGTGAGCTAGTTAACGATGAAAGAGATACTCTTGGTAGAATAAAATACGAAGATAGTATTCAAGCTAATTTAAAAATAACAGAGCTTCCTGTTGTAAATTATTATTTTAATATTTTAAAAACTGCTATTGAAAAAGCATACAATATATCTATAGAAACAAATATTTGGGGCGATAAAAAATTTGCAACTTGCTTAACACACGATATTGATTATATTCATACACCATGGTCAAAAAATGGATTAAGATATATACTTACTACTAATGTTGTTACTAATATTCAATTACCAATAAAAAAAATAACACAAAATAAAGCTTGGTGTAATTTTGAAGAAATAATAAGCATTGAAAAAGAACGTAATGCAAAATCAACATTTTTTATTTTACCAAATAATCAAAAATCGGATAAAGGATTTGATAACGCTGATTACACCTTAAAAGAAATTGAAAAATATTTGGAATACATTGAAAGTGAAGGTTTTGAGATTGGTGTTCATCCTAGCATTTGTACACATAGAACTTGTTCAAGATTAAAAGATGAAGTAGAAAAATTAGCAAAATATAAACCAAGCTCTAACCGGTTTCATTTTTTAATATACAAACCCGGGCAAACTAGAAAAACACTAGAAGTAAATAATATAAAAACTGATTCTACATTGGGGTTCTCTCAACATATTGGTTTTAGAAATTCGTTTTGCCAACCATTTTATTTATATAATTTTGAGGAGGATAAAACTTCAACTGTGCTTGAAATTCCGTTAAATATTATGGATTTAACATTGTACGATAAAAGATATATGAATATTAAACGTGATAAAGTTTTAAGTCGTATAGAAACGCTTATACAAGAAACTGCAAAATTTAATGGCGTTTTAACTGTACTGTGGCATAATAATTTCCTTTCAGATTTTTTATATAAGGGATGGAAGGGTGTTTACATTAAGCTATTAGATAAACTTAATCAAAAAAACTCAGTACTTACTGACTGTTACACAATATCTCAAAAAATAACCAATATAAAATCATAGCTGTTATGAGAATGAAAAGTATATTATTAAGATTAATAATTAGAAGCTCTAAACCTAAATATTTAGTTGGTCTTTTTGTGTTACAGATAATTTTTTCAGTATTTATGTTTTTTGCAGTTCAAACAATTAAAGAAGATACAGGCAAAGCAATTTTAGATACTCAGTTTAGGTACAATATTGAGAAAGTTTCAGATTTTTTTACTTCTTATGGCGATGATGGATTAATAACATATAATAAGATTCAATTAATCGATTTATTTTATCCATTAGTTTATTCATTACTACTTTCAAGTATATTATATTTACTTTTTTCTCACTCAAAAACCGTAGCTATAATTCTTATGCCAATTGTTGCCGCTTATTTTGACTATGTTGAGAATTTTCTATTATTTATTTCTACCAGAACTTTTCCAGACTTAAATCCTGCAATGATTAAAATTGCAAGTTTTGCTACATCACTAAAGTGGAGTTTAATATATATTTCTGTTGTGTTTATTATTATTGGATTGCTACGAAAAAAGAAATAATTACATAATTTTATTTATTATATACTCTTTTTTCTGAAAATTAAAGCTATTTCCTACTTGTTTGTTCTGAAGTATTTTGCCTAATGGTGATGCTAATGATATTGAGTAAAATACATCATTTTCAATTTCGATTTTTCCAAAAGCTATTGAAATAAAATAATTGCCATTATTAGTGTAAACAACACTACCGTATATAACTCTATCATTATTTTTTTGTAAATCAATTTTTGATAATTCTTCAATAAATTTGTTTGTGATAGATAGTTGTTTTTCAGCTTTTTGAATTTCAATATTCATCATCTCTCTACCTGTTTCAAATTTATCGCCTGCACTACTTTTTGTGTCGTTATTTCTTGATTCTATGGTCTCGGTAATATCTTTTTGCAAAATCTTAGCTTTGCTATTTAAGCTATCAGAAATATATTTATGTAGTATTTGTTTAGTGTTTTTAATTGCCATTATTTATAATATTAACAACAGATATACGCTGAGTTTGTTTGAAAATTAAGTATAAGTTTCGGTGTTTACAAATGACACACCGAAACTTTTTTATTCTTTTATTTGTGTATTATATGTATATGTTTTTAAATTTATACATTATTTAACGCTGCATTTAAAAAGTCGAATCTAACTTGGTAATCATCAATAGATAAATTAATAACTTTTTGAGCTTCTTCTGCACCATAAACATGAGTAATTTCACATTCGTTACCTTCTTCTCCAGGAACATTTTTGTAAGTTAAAAAATAATGCTTTAATCGTGTAATAATAGCTTCTGGAACATCTTTAATATCCTGAAACTCACCATAAACAGCATCGCCTTTTAATACGGCAATTATTTTATCATCAGCTTCGTTCCCGTCAATCATACGTAAGCCGCCAATAGGAATAGATTGTACAAGAATATCGCCGTGAGTAATTTCTTTCTCGGTTAGCACACAAATATCTAAAGGGTCGCCATCACCTTTAATGTCTTTTTTGCCAGACATTTCTGCTGAGAATTTTGCTAATGAATTTCCACAAAAAGTTTGAGGTATAAACCCATACAAGGCTGGTACAATATTTGAAAACTTTTGTGGTCTGTCAATTTTTAAATAGCCACTAACTTTATCTATCTCATATTTTACCGTATCGGTTGGTACAACTTCAATAAAACTAGTTACAATATTTGGTGCATACTCACCAATGTCAATTCCGTGCCATGGGTGCGATTTATACCTTAATCCCATTAATCGACCTATAGGGTCCATTAGTTTATTCGATGTTCTTTTCTTTTCCATTTTGCAAATTTAAGGTTTTATTTATAATAATTATAAATAATAGTAAATTATTTCATTAAGCTTACGCTAATTGTTAAAGAAAGTTTGTAAATTTGTGTTTATAAAAACAATACTAATGAGAAAACTACTTCTACCTATTTTAATTGTTGTTCAGTTTTATGCCTTTTCACAGCATAAATCAATAATGCAAGAACAAAGCGAAATTTATAATGCAAAAAATATTTCGGCTTCAGAATATTATAAAATTAATATTCCTGAAAAAATTAACCAACAAAAAAGTACTGATGCTTGCAATTTAAATAAAATTGTATTTGGTTGGCATCCATATTGGGTAAATGGCTTAGAGGCAAATTACGATTGGAATTTAATTTCTGATTTTTGTTATTTTTCTTACGAAGTAAATGCCTCAACAGGTAATGCAAGCACAACACATAGCTGGGCAACAACAAGCGTTGTAACCGAAGCTATAAACAATGGAGTAAATACTCATTTGTGTGTAACATTATTTAGTGACCACGCAACATTGCTAAATAGTTCAACTGCAAAGCAAACCCTAATTAATAACCTAATTACGCTTATTAGCGACCGTGGTGCAAAGGGTGTAAATATTGATTTTGAGGGAGTAAGCTCTTCGTTAAAAGATGAATTAACTGCATTTATGATTGACCTAAGTAACCAAATGCACTCACAAATACCTGGCTCAATAGTTAGTTTAGATATGTTTGCGGTTGATTGGAACGGAACAATGGATGTAGCTGCAATGGCTCCTTATGTTGATTTATTTATGGTTATGGGTTACGATTATTATTGGAACGGTAGCTCTACTGCAGGACCAAACTCTCCTTTATATTCATTTACGTCATCGTACAATTACAATCTTTCTAAAACAATAACATACTATTTAGATGCCGGTGTACCAAACAATAAGTTAGTTATGGGCATTCCATATTATGGACGCGATTGGCCAACTGAAAATTCATCAATACCATCATCAACAACAGGAAATGGAGGAAGTCGTACATACAAAACTGTAATGGATAATGCTAATGGCTATTACAATACAAGACTTTGGGACGAAAATACATTTAATTCTTATTACACATATTATAATGGTGGTTGGAGACAATGTTTTTCTGATGATGAATATACTCTACCGTATAAATATGAACTTTTTAACAGACGTGGTATTGCAGGTATAGGAATATGGACTCTTGGTTACGACGATGGTTATACTGCCTTATGGGATTTGCTTCGTGATTATTTTACCGATTGTAATACAACTGTTTGTAGCGATACAATTTACGATATGGGAGGTCCGGCAATGAATTATTACGATAACGAAGATTATACCTATACAATAGCACCAACAGGGGCAATGAATTTAAGTTTAAATTTTACAGAATTTTCGCTTGAAGATAATTTTGACTCATTATGGATTTACGATGGAAGTAGTATAAATGCACCTCTAATAGGGGGGTATTCAGGAACAAATTCACCGGGAAATATTGTCTCAACAGGAAATGCACTTACATTGAAATTTAATTCAGATGGAGCAACAACCGAAAGTGGTTTTAAAGCAATCTGGCACTGTAATATTGATGCTCAAAACCCAACCACAGTAGTCAATACAAACGAATGGGAAACAGAAAATTTTACACAAAGTTTTACTGATAACGATAACTCGCAAATTGATATGAAATTTTATCAAGTTTTGTACAACAATGGTACAAATTGGAAAACAAATACAAATAATGGTTTCTTTTTTGATGAGTTTGTTGATACATTAAATTGGACATCAATAAGTGGAAATTGGAACAATAATAATAGTGAATATAACCAAACAGACGAAACTAGTGCAAATACAAATTCTTATGCTTTTATAAACCAAGATGGGCAGTATAGCTATTTGTATCAATGGCGAATGAAAATTTCAGGCACAGGAACAAATCGTCGTGCAGGAATTTATTTTTTTAGTGATGATGCTTCGCAAGTTCAAAGAAATAATGCATATATGATTTATTTTAGGGTTGACCAAAACAAATGCCAGATTTATAAATCGGAAAACGATACTATACATATTAAAACTGATGATAATTGCAATGTTGATGTAGATACTTGGTACGATTATAAAGTTATTTTTAATACTGTAACCGGCAAAATAAGTGCATACCAAAATGATATTTTGGTTTCTGAATGGATTGATTCAAATCCGTATTTATCAGGTGATTATATATCGTTTAGAACAGGAAACTGTAATGTGTATTATGATGATTTTAATGTCTTTAAATCAAGAAATTCTAATGTTATAATTACACTTGGTACAAATTCAACAAACGATGTGCAAAATCAAAATATTGATATTAATTCACCTGCTTGCCGAGTAAAATCGGTTGTTACAGATATTGCCAATAATTTTTCTGATATTGCCGATTCTATAATAAATATTGATTGGTCCGTGCCAACAGATGTTAGTTTTGTAAACGATGGTTTATCAACCGATATTGATACAATTGCCTCTTATTCGGCAATGAATGCCAATTGGGATATTGCTGCTGACAACAACTCGGAAATTAAAGATTATTGGTACTCAATAGGAACAACAATAGGTGGTACAGAATTATTAGGCTGGACAAATACTAATAATACAAACAGCTTTACTAATTCAAATCTTGGGGTAGTGCAAAATACAATATATTATATAAATGTAAAATCGGAAAATAATGCAGGGCTTTTTTCAAATATTTTAAGCTCAGATGGCGTAATAATAACTGATAACACATTGTTTGTAGCTGATAATTATAATAATGACATTATAAAAATATATCCAAACCCTGTACATGATAAGCTAAATATTAAAATTAAAAATTCTAATAAAACACATTATGTTATAATTTATACAATTAGCGGAAAAATTATTTATCAACAACAATATTCTGTTAATAACATTAGTATAGACGTAAGCTCTTACGATAAAAACTTATATATATTAATAATTGATGGTGATAAGTTTCAGTTTGTAAAATAAAAAAAACAAAACCTTTATTGTATTTTTGCGTTAGTATTATGATTAAGTAATTTTATGAGATATTATATTTTATTGGTTATTATATTTATGTCGTTAGTTTCTGTTGCTCAGAAAACTATCGTTATTAAAAGTGATACCATAGACTCTTATCCTGTATCAGAATATGTGTATATTTATAAAGATACAGCTCGGAACATGAGCATTGATAAGATGATTCTGTTTGAAAATGAAAAATATTTTACTCTTAATAACTCATCAAATATTAATTTTGGCTTTACTAAAGATATTTATTGGATAAAATTTTCGGTTATTAATAAAACTAATCGAGTTAAAAACTTAGTATTTTCAATTGATTATCCGTTATTACGATCTATTCATTTTTACGCAATAAAAGGAACCGATTTAGAGAAGAAAGTAATAACAGGAGAACAGGAAGTGTTTTCTTCACGCGATATAAAAGACCGCACATTTCTTTTTGATTTAGACCTAGAGCCGAACATACAATACTCATATTTTGTTAGGGTTAATAGCGAGGGTACAACTCTTCGCTTACCTATGTCTATAAACACTTATAAGTCATACATTAAAGCCAATAATTAAAAAGTTATTATTAATGGTGTATTAGTTGGATTATTACTGTTTTCAATTTTATTTAATCTATTTCTACTTATTGTTACCAGAGATATTATAAATTTTTATTATACTGTTTTTGTGTTCTTGTTGGCATTCTTTTTAATAAATATTACAGGTTTAACATACAAAAATTTATGGCCAAATATGCCATGGTGGCAACAACATTCTACAACAATGTTTGCTGCAGCTGCCAATATATTTTTATTATTATTTACACGCGAATTTTTTAATTTTAAGAAAAACCATAAATTTATTAATAAACTAACATGGGGCATAATTATTTTAATAATAATTTCACTAATATTAAATGTATTTGATTCTACTTTTAGTTTGTCAATGTTGATGGTAAACATTATATCACTTATTGTGATATTTTTAATATTTACAGTTTCTATTTTAGGCTTGTTTGACAAAAATAAATTAGCAATATATTTCCTATTTTCATTTACAGCATTAGTTATTGGCACAACCTTATATGTCCTTCGTAACCTTGGAATAATTGACAGCAATACACTCGCAGAAAGTGGCTTAAAAATAGGTTTTCTTGTAGAAATAATATTTTTAATGTTTGCTGTGTTACATAGGTATAGATATCTTGAAAAAGTAGATAATAACAGATTAGAAAATTTAGTAAAAGAAAGAACTAAAAAATTAGTTACTCAAAAGGAAGAGATTGAAACCCAGCGTGATAGAATTTTGTCGCAACACAAAGAAGTTTTAATGCAGAAAAATTTAATTTCAGAAAAAAATAATGAAATTAAAGATAGCTTTAATTATGCTAAATTAATTCAAAATGCTGTGCTAACGCCTCGCAAAGAGTTAGATAGAGTTCTTGATGATTATTTTATAATAAATTTACCAAAAGAAACTCTTGGTGGCGACTTTTATTGGACATACGAACAAAATGGTAGAGTTTATATTGCTGTTGCAGACTGTACAGGACATGGAGTTCCCGGAGCAATGATGAGTATGCTTGGTATTTCAGCACTGAATGAAATTGTGAGAAAATACGATGATATAAAACCATCAGAAATTTTAAATGAATTAAGTACAAATATTCAAAAGGCATTACACCAAGAAGGTGCAATTGGAGAGTCGAAAGATGGTATGGATATAAGTGTTTGCATGATAGATAAGGTTACTAACACAATGCTTTATGCAGGGGCTAATAATCCTATTTATATCATTAGAAATGATAAGTTTAATGTTGATTATTCTGATGATAGATTTAAATTATTTGAGTTTGATAATAATTTGCTGTTAGAGCTTAAAGCAGATAAAATGACGATAGGTTATAATTATAATAAAACTAATAAATTTTCTGATAAAAAAGTAAACATAAAAAATGGCGATATGATTTATATGTTTTCCGATGGTTTTTCTGACCAATTTGGTGGAGAAAATGGAAATAAATATAAATTAGGAAGATTTAGAAATTTATTAGCCAATAATAGCACTATACAAAATAGATTAGAACAATATGATGTTATTATGGCTGAATTATATAATTGGAAAAATAATATTGAACAAATAGACGATATTCTTATTCTTGGAATGAGAATGTAAATTTATAAAGATTTAAAAATACGAGCCAAAGAGTATCCCGGTGCATTTAAATCTAAATCTAAAAAATATCCGAATGGAGTTTGATACACTTCGTAATCAGCATTCTTTAAGCGAGCTTCTGCCTTATCGAAAAGTTGTTTTGTAAATTCTGCCGAGGCTTTACTTTCCGATAAATGAGCAAAAGAATGTAAAATTACACGTTTTGTATTGTTTTTCGATGCAGCCCATTTTAGGTTTTTAACCATCTTTTTTTCAAAAGCATTAAACTCTTTTTCTTCGTCTTCTGCTTCGGCATGAATAAATGCAACTAAACAATCGGTATATTCTTTACCATCGTTTATAGTTTCGTATTCTTCTAAATTCTTAATTTTTGGTAAATAACCAAATTTATCGGAGTATATCATTAATAGTTTCATAGTATTTAATCTGTTTGTATTTAATTCCCCCCCCCTTTTTTAGCGTTTAAAAAATTGTTATTTCATATTAATATTTGTTCACTTTCGGCGAGGATGTCCATTTTTATGCAATTTAATAAATTTTTGTTCCAACAGCAAATTCAATAAAATCAGCTTTAGCACCGTTTTGAGTTTTAAAACTTATTTGTGCGAAAAAATGATTTGTAATATTATATCTATATCCTAATCTTGCCCATAATCTACCTTTTAAAGTGGTATAATTAAAGTAGGTGCCTAAATCAGTTAAAAAGTCGAATTTATTTATATGTAAAACATGCGATAAGTGTATGGTGTAAAATATTCGTTGAGTCTCGGTTTTGTTTTCGTAACCTGCATGAGTAATGATAGAGCCATCGTAAAACGCATCTAATCCGCCACCCCAACTTGTAATAGGAGAATATCGACGGTTGTAATTTGCAGAAATAGACCACATTAAATATAATGGTGATTCTGTATTATAAGTCTCAACACATGCTCCAATAGCTCCAAAAACAACAAACGAATTTTTCTTAAATTTAGGCACTTCAATTATATTAATATTTTTGCCTCTATAAAATTTATCGTCATATTTTTTTGTATTAAAATAATAGCGAATACTTGCATTAACACCGTAATTATTTAGTCCGTAATTTGGCATTTTTAAAGCTCCATTTGAAAAATGAGTAAAATGCCCACCTAAAATAAAATCTAATCGTTGCGATATTTGGTATTTAAAATTAAATTCAATATTTGCAAAATACTCAACTGGTGTACTTATTACATCGTTTAAACTATCTTTTGAAGTTGTATGGTATTTATCGAAAAAGCCTAAACCTAATGAATATTCATAATTAAACGAAAACTTTTTTATTCTAAAAAAATTACCGTTAAAAAATACATGAAATGCAAATGGGTTGCCTAAAATATTAGGGCTGTTATAAAAACCTTTGTAAAATCCTATTCCATAACTAGGATATCCCCACTTTTTATGCCACCAATTACTGCCTTTTGTTTGAATACCAAATTTTATATTTATTGCTGTGTAATTATCGTTTAAAATACCATTATTACTGTTATTTAAAAAGTAACCGTATTGAAATTCGGGTTCAATATAAAATAACTTTGTGTTTATACTATCTTGAGCAAAAACATTAAAACTTATAAATAATATTATATAGAAAATAAACTTTTTAATTTTCAAACCTTTTATTTTTTCTAAACTTTCCAACTTTCTAACTAATTGAGTTTTTCTTTTAATTTTAACTGAATTCTGTTTCTTTGTTTATCAATATCTAAAACTTCAACCATAACTTGTTGGTGTAGGCGAACAATTTTATGAGGGTCGTTAATAAATTCGTCAGCCATATTTGAAATGTGAATTAAGCCATTTTGTTTTATACCAATATCGGTAAAAGCACCAAAGTTAGTTACATTATTAATTATTCCGGGTAAAATATCTCCTGATTTTATATCGTCAATAGTTTTAATGTCAGCAAATTCGTGAACCCTAACAGCTTTGCGTGGGTCTAAGCCGGGTTTTAAAAGTTCGGTTTTAATATCTTTTAGTGTTTCTAAACCAATTTTATTGGAAGCATATTTTTGAATATCAATATTATTAATTAGGTTTTCGTTGCCAATTAATTCGGTTACTTTTAATGATAAATCCTTAGCAATTTTATTTACAATTTTGTAGCTTTCAGGGTGTACTGCTGAGTTATCGAGAGGATTATCGCCATTTTTTATACGTAAAAACCCGGCACATTGCTCAAAGGCTTTTGCACCCATTCCTTTTACTTTTTTTATTTCGTTTCTATTATTAAATGCACCGTTTTCGGTACGGTATTTTATAATTTCCGATGCAAGTTTATCGCCAATACCGGCTACATATTTAAGTAAATATTTCGATGCAGTATTTATGTCAACTCCAACTTTATTTACGCAACTTTCTACTACTAAATCCAAGTTTTCTTGTAAAAGTTTTTGGTCAACATCGTGTTGATATTGCCCAACTCCAATCGATTTTGGTTCAATTTTAACAAGCTCAGAAAGAGGGTCAACCAAGCGGCGACCAATAGAAACAGTTCCTCTAACAGTAACGTCATACTCAGGAAATTCCTCTCTGCCAACTTTCGATGCTGAGTAAATTGATGCTCCGGCTTCATTTACAATATATACTCTTACCTCACGGTCAAATTTTGTGTTTTTTACTAAGCGTTCGGTTTCTCTACTAGCTGTACCATTTCCTATTGCAATGGCTTCTATTTTGTATTGTTCAACGAGCAAGCCAAGTTTTTTCATAGCTTGTTTATATTCATTTTTAGGAGGGTGAGGATATATTGTTGCATTGTTAAGCAAATCACCTTGTTCGTTTAAACAAGCTAATTTACAACCTGTTCTAAATCCGGGATCAATAGCTAATACACGTTTTTGCCCAAGTGGTGGAAGCAATAATAATTGACGTAAATTTTCAGCAAATACTGTGATAGACTCCTTATCAGCTTTTTCTTTCTGTTTTTTTAAGAATTCGTTTTCTAGCGATGGCTGTATAAGTCGTTTATACGAATCTTTTATTGCTTTTTGCATTAATTTACTCGATTCGTTATTCGATTTTATAAAAATACGCTCTATTCTGTTTAAAGCACTTTCTTCGTCAACATTAGCTTTCAGTCGTAAAAAACCTTCAGTTACAGCTCTGTTTATTGCTAAAAACCTATGTGAAGGAATGCGGTTTAAACTTTCATTCCAATCAAAGTAATCTTTATATTTATCGGCTTCTTCTTTTTTACTTGAAACAACTTTAGATATTATTTCTGCATTGCGTTCAAATTGTTGACGTATATTTTTACGTGTTATTTCATTTTCGCTAACACGCTCTGCAATAATATCTAAAGCTCCTTGTATTGCATCGTTAACATTATCAACATTATTATTTAAAAACCTTTCAGCTTTGAAAAACGGAGCAGTTTCGTTTTGCTTCATTATTATATTTGCCAATGGTTCTAAACCCTTTTCTTTTGCAACACTAGCCTTTGTTTTGCGTTTTTGTTTATATGGTAAGTATATATCTTCAAGAGTATCTATATCAATAGCATTATTAATCCTATTTTGTAGTTCATCGTTAAGTTTTCCTTGCTCGTTTATCGATTTCAATATTGCCTCTTTTCTTTTATCAAATTCTAAAAGAATTTTATATTCTTTTTGTATATCGGCAATCATAACTTCATCTAAATTGCCTGTTAATTCTTTTCTGTATCTCGATATAAAAGGGATTGTAGCACCTTCGTTAAGTAAATTTAGAGTGTTGCGAACACTGTTTTCTTTTATATTTAAACTTTTGGCAATTCTCGAAATATATTGTTCCATATTTTTTATTTGTGTATGCAAAAATAGAAAATAATAAATAAAAAGCTTGTTAATTTCTTTGTTGATAAGAATTTTACACATATTCATATTTTAGTATGTTAATTTTTATTTTTGTACAAAAGGATAATTGCAGAAAATGACAGAGAAGTATTCAGAAGATTCAATAAAAACGCTCGATTGGAAAGAACACATCAGACGTCGTCCGGGAATGTACATTGGAAAACTTGGTGATGGGACATCAGCTGATGATGGCATTTATATTTTAATAAAAGAGGTTTTAGATAATTCTATTGATGAATACATGATGGGTAATGGAAAGCAAATAGACATTACTATTACTGATGAATTTGTTACAATACGAGATTACGGGCGGGGTATTCCTTTAGGAAAAGTAAAAGATGTTGTATCTAAAATGAATACAGGAGCCAAATACGATAGCAAAGTATTTAAAAAAACTGTAGGACTTAATGGTGTAGGAACAAAAGCCGTAAATGCATTATCCGAAAAATTTATTATTACCTCGTATCGTGAAGGCGAAGCTAAAGCCGTAGAGTTTTCTAGAGGTGAGGTTGTTACTGATGATAAAATTTTTAAAACTGAAGAAAACAACGGAACCAAAGTAATTTTTTATCCTGATAAAGAAATATTTAAGAATTATAAATATAATTTTGAGTTTATTGAAACAATGTGCCGTAACTATGTTTATTTAAACACAGGGCTTACATTAATTTTAAATGGACAGAAATTTAATTCAAAACACGGACTTCGAGATTTACTTAACGAAAATATGAGTGGTGAGGGTTTATATCCAATAATTCATTTTGTTGACGATGATATAGAAATAGCTCTTACACATGGAAATCAGTATGGAGAAGAATATTATACATTTGTTAATGGACAGCATACAACTCAGGGAGGTACTCACTTAATAGCATTTAGAGAGGCAATAGTTAAAACTGTCCGCGAATTTTATAACAAAAGTTTCGATGCTTCTGATATTCGCACGTCAATAGTTGGGGCAATAAGTATAAAAGTTGAAGAACCGGTTTTTGAATCTCAAACAAAAACTAAACTTGGCTCAAAAGAAATGGAGCCAAATGGAGCAACTGTTCGTAATTTTATTGTAGATTTTATAAAAACGAAACTCGACAATTATTTACATAAGCATCCTGATACCGCAGAAATATTATTACATAAAATTCAAAGTTCAGAAAAAGAGCGAAAGGCTATTTCCGGAATTAAGAAGATAGCGAGAGAGCGAGCAAAAAAAGTATCGTTACACAACAAAAAATTACGCGATTGCAAAATACATTATAGTACAAATAAAGATAGAACAGAAGAGACCCAAATATTTATTACAGAGGGCGATTCGGCTAGTGGTTCAATAACAAAGGCTCGCGATGTACAAACGCAAGCCGTGTTTAGTTTAAAAGGTAAACCACTTAATAGTTATGGACTTACAAAAAAAATTGTTTATACTAACGAAGAATTTAATTTATTGCAAGCAGCACTTAATATTGAAGATGGTTTAGATACATTACGTTATAATAAAGTTATAATTGCAACTGATGCCGATGTTGATGGTATGCATATTAGATTGTTGCTTATAACTTTCTTTTTGCAATTTTTTCCTGAATTAATAAAAGCCGACCATTTATTTATATTACAAACACCTTTGTTTAGAGTTAGAAACAAACAAAAAACTTTTTACTGTTATTCTGATGAGGAAAGACAACATGCTATTAAAGAGTTAAAAGGCCAGCCGGAAATCACACGATTTAAAGGACTTGGTGAAATATCGCCAAAAGAATTTAGTGCATTTATTGGCGAAGAAATAAGGTTAGAAAAAGTTGAACTGAAGAAATACGACAATATTGGCGATTTATTAGAATTTTATATGGGTAAAAATACACCTGATAGACAAGACTTTATTGTAAATAACTTAAAAATAGAAGAAGAAATCTAATATTTTAGAACAATTAGTAATCGAGAAAAATGACAGACGGAATAGAAAACATAGATGAACAAAATAAGGAGGATATTCAATCCGTTGAAAATATAGAAAATTCTGAAGAACCAGGTAAAATTACCAAACTTGGAGGAATGTTTCGAGAATGGTTTTTAGACTATGCATCGTATGTTATTTTAGAACGAGCTGTACCTCATTTGTATGATGGATTAAAACCAGTTCAGCGTCGTATTTTGCACTCTATGAAACGCTTAGATGATGGACGCTACAATAAGGTTGCAAATATTATTGGTCATACAATGCAGTTTCACCCTCATGGCGATGCCTCTATTGGCGATGCTCTTGTACAAATAGGGCAGAAAGATTTACTTGTTGATATGCAAGGTAACTGGGGGAATATTTTAACAGGCGACCGTGCTGCTGCTCCTCGATATATTGAGGCTAGATTATCTAAATTTGCATTAGATGTTGTTTTTAATCCGAAAACTACTTTTTGGACACCAAGTTATGATGGACGAAATAAAGAACCAATAGCATTACCTGTTAAATTCCCATTGCTTTTAACACAAGGAACCGAAGGTATTGCAGTTGGTTTATCAACAAAAATATTACCTCATAATTTTAATGAGCTGATTGATGCCTGTGTAGCATATTTAAATGAAAAAAGTTTTACTATTTACCCTGATTTTTTAACAGGAGGTTTTGTCGATGTTTCGCGTTATAACGATGGTTTGCGAGGCGGTAAAATTAGAGTTCGTGCAAAAATTGAAGTTGTAGATAAAAAAACACTATCGATAACCGAAATACCTTTTGGAAAAACTACAAGTACACTAATCGATAGTATTATAAAGGCAAACGAAACAGGTAAAATTAAGATTAAAAAAATTGATGACAACACTGCTGCTGAGGTTGAAATTATAATCAATTTATTACCTGGCACTTCAACCGACCAAATGATTGATGCACTTTATGCTTTTACCGATTGTGAAATATCTATATCGCCTAATGCTTGCGTTATTAATGAAGATAAACCACAATTTACAGGCGTAAAAGAAATGCTTAAAATATCGGCAGAAAATACTGTTAGACTTTTAAAACGTGAGCTTGAAATTAGAAAAGGCGAATTAGAAGACGATTGGCACAAATCATCGCTAGAAAAAATATTTATTGAAAACAGAATTTATCATCAAATTGAGGATAGCCCTGATTGGGAACATACAATAAATACTATTGATGAAGGTTTAGAGCCTTTCAAAAAATTACTCATGCGAGAGGTTACTCGTGAAGATATTGAAAGGCTTACCGAAATAAAAATGAAACGTATTACAAAACACGATGCGTTTAAGGCTGATGAACATATAAAAAATATTGAAGCAGAGATAGAACAAATAAATTATAATTTAGCCCATATTATTGAATATACAATAGACTATTATAAAAATATAAAAAAGAAATACGGTAAAGGTAGGGAACGAAAAACAGAAATTAGAAGTTTCGATAATATTGAAGCAGCTAAAGTTGTAATAGCAAACGAAAAACTTTATGTAAACCGTAAAGAAGGATTTTTTGGAACATCGCTTAAAAAAGAAGAATTTGTTGATGAATGTTCTGATATGGACGATGTTATTGTTTTCTTGAAAAATGGTAAATATATGGTATCGAAAGTTTCAGATAAAAAGTTTGTAGGCAAAAATATACTACATATCGCTATTTTTAGGAAGAATGACGAACGCACTATTTATAATTTAATATATCGCGACGGTAAGTATGGTAACTACTATATGAAACGTTTTAAAGTAAAATCAATTACTCGCGATAGAGAATATGATGTTACTAAAGGTACCGATAATTCTAAAATAGTATATTTTACAGCTAATCCCAATGGAGAGGCTGAAGTTGTAAAAATTCAATTAAAACCAAAACCAAAATTACGTAAGTTAAATTTAGAACTCGATTTTAGTAAGCTCGCAATTAAAGGTAGAAATTCGCAAGGTAATACTTTAGTTAAAACCGATATTCATAAAATTACATTAAAATCGAAAGGCGTTTCTACTCTTGGTGGTCGTCATATTTGGTTTGATGAAGCAACATTACGATTAAATACTGATGAACACGGATTGTATTTAGGCGAGTTTGTTGGCGATGATAGAATATTAATAATAACAAAAGACGGGAAATTTAGATTTATAAATTTTGACCTATCTAATCATCTTGAAGACAATATTTTATTGATTGAAAAGTATGATAAAAATAAAAATTTTGCATTAGCTCATTTTGATGGCGAACATAAAGATTTTTATATAAAACGTTTCCATTTAATTCCTGAAGATAAAGCCGGATTGCTAATATCGGAAAGCAATAAATCAAAAATTGTAATTTTAAGCTCTCATAATTTTCCTGTATTTGAATTGAGCTTTAAAAATAAAGACAAGGATAGAGCTCCTGAAAAAATTGATGTAGAAAGTTTTATATCTATAAAAAGCTACAAAGCAAGAGGTAATAAAGCATCGTCTAAAATGGTGAAAAAAATAAAAGAATTACCTCCCTTGCAAAAAGAAGTAGAACAAACAAACACCGATGCTGAAACTGAAGACTTACCAAAAAATAATAATGGGGAAAGTCCAATAAAAGATATTACCGGCGATGATGATTCGCAAATGGCATTAGAATTATAAATAATGAAAACCGCTTTAAAGCGGTTTTTTTATTGTAAAGATTAAGAAACCAAAACTTGTTACCAGTTTGTGTTATAATAATAGAGTTAAATAAATGTTAATTACTAATGCTTAAATTTACATTATTAATTAGCCAGTATTTTACTTTTGCCGAGTAAATGTTTAGTAAAAATAAGCCAACATATCAGTTATTAAAGAAAAACCAAAAAAAAGGTTTGGAGAAAATGTACAATTTGTACGGAAGTAAACTCTGTGCTTATGGTATAAAAAACTGGAACCTAACAGAAGACGATGCTTGGGAATTAGTTTATAAAACAATGTATAAAATTGAAAAAAATATTAATAATTATAGTTTTGAAAATGAAGCGAAATTTTCATCCTTTATTTACAAAATCTTCATTAATTATTTACGCAATTTTTTCAGAGATAATAAAACTAAACAACAGTATTTAAACATTACCGAAATTAACAATAATATTGATATTGAAGATAAAAATGACCAATTAGAAGAAAGCGAACAAGTAAAGTTACTAAACAACGAATTAGAAAAATTAGAGGATTGGCAACGAATGTTACTACTGTTAAGAGCACAAGATATGCCATACTCCGAAATAGCAAAATATATTGATAAACCTGAAAAACAATTAAAGGTTTATTACGGCAGACTTAAAACAAAAATTTCAAAGCAACTTGAAAACAGAAAGGAGCTAATGTATGAAAAATAAAGATTTCAATAATTTACATAACTCTCAGTTCGAACAGTTACTTAAAAAATCGCTACTTGAAAATAGTAACGATAAATTAAATCAAAAAATTATAGATATAAATGCTAATTATATATTTAATAAGCCTACTGATATTAATGTTAATAAAAATAAAGTTGAAAGTTTAATTAATAAACACTTAACAGGCACTAAGCCTAACATTTTTTATTACTTAAAGTATATTTTACCAGTAGTTTTAGTTATTTCGGGTTATTTACTTTTCAATAAATTTAACAATAATAATAATAAACATAATTTTATTCCTGTAATTACAGAAAATACTAATGATATTGCAATAAATACTGATAGTATTAATAAAATAGAGACAAGACAGGCTGTATTATTAAGCCAAAAAAATGTAAAAAAAATATTATTATCACAAGATAATATATATGATGAAAAAGATACAATTGCAAAACAACGTACAATAAAAATAGCAGCCTTGAAGAGTGTTACGCCGAGTTATTCTATTGATTTTAAAGAAGAACCTAAGTTTGCCTCTATTTTTGAAAATTATTTCTATAATAAAAATGGACAGTTTGTTATTGTTGGCGATTATAACAATAAATATAAATTTTTTCCTGAAAAATTTCTTGACATGTTTAAAAAGTTTGATAACGACAAATATATATTAGACCGTGAGGTTACAAATGGTATGTGGCGTTCGTTTTTATTAGATTTATTAAATACCGGACAAAAACAAACTGCATTAAAATGTATTCCTAAGAGCAAACTTTGGAGTAAATATAACAAAAAATATATTTATTATTTTAAAGAGCAAAAATATAACGAACTACCTGTTGTTAATATTAGCCATGAAGCCGCACAAATATTTAATAATTGGCTAACAAAAAAGTTTAATAATTATGTTTTACGTAAATACGGACGTGTTACGTTTACTTTACCAACAGAAAATGAATGGATAAAAGTAGCAGATGGAAAAGAGTTTGTTTCTTCAAGATATACTTGGGCTGGTTCTTACGCACGAGCTAATAAGGGGCGAAAATATGGTAATTATAAAATATCGCCTTACGAAGGTCAAAATTTAGTTTTCTCAATAGATACAGGCTTTAAGCCAAATTTATCATCAAATTCATATATATTTAATAAAATACCCGATAGTTTACGTTTACCATATTATGAAGATTATGTTAATGGGAAAATTTCTTACAAACAATTTTTAAATTCAGATTATAAATTTCTAAAAGCAAGAAATGTTATTTATGCGAATACTTCAATGGTAACTAAAAATACCTATTTTAACTCATATGGTGTGTGTAATTTAATGGGTAATGTATCTGAAATGATAGAAATACCAACAAAAACAAAAGGAGGAAGCTGGAATACCTATGCTAACTTTATGGTTAAATACAGAACTGAGGAATGGAACGGGAAACCATCGCCAATGGTAGGTTTTAGACCTGTAATGCATATTAAGAGTTATATTAGTCATGAAAAAGTAAAAGGTTTAAAAAAGAAAACACCTCCAGGTACTATATTGCTAAATAAAAATTATGGTGTAGATATGTTTGAGATAACTAATGTAGATTATAAGGAGTTTTTATATTATATGAAAGATATTTATGGAGTATCTGCTAAAGAGTATAATAAATTATTGCCGGATACTAATTGTTGGGTTGATTCTAATTTATTTCTTTTACCATCTGCTATGGAACCATACAAAGAAAAATATTTCAGACATCCGGCATTTAACAATTATCCTGTTGTAGGAGTTAGTTATGAGCAAGCTGTAAGATTTTGCAAATGGCGAAGTAAGGTAGTTACTGATAATTATAACATTTATCATTTAAAGCACCCTAAAGCAAAAAATATTCCGATAAAAGTAACGTATCGTTTATCCACACCTGACGAATGGGAGGCTATTGCAAAAGAAAATGTATATTATGTAAAATCTAATGAGAAATTGACAAAAATTTCTAAAAAAACTAAAAATACAGGTAGAACAACGCATTTTGGACCTACAACAGTAAAAAGTATGAGTAAAAACCGTATTGGAGTATATGGTTTTGACACAAATGTTTCGGAAATGACATTGGAGAAAGGAGTGGCAAAAGGCGGTAATTGGTATCAGAGAGATATAAATCAAAAAAAAGACTTAAATTATACAAAACCTGAAAGTTGGCTTGGCTTTCGTTGCGTTGTGGATATTGAGTATTAACCCGCATCAATATTTACTTGGGTTTAAATATATTTTCTTCGTTTTTATTAAATTTAACAACAGTCCTTAATTGTCATAGTCTATTTTTTGCAATAGGAGTGGGCTATATCTATATTTGTTTGAGATAAAATAATATTAACTTTTAAAATATAAGAAGATGAAACTAATTTTACTAATTTTTGCAATATTTACAGTAATATCAGTAAATGCTCAATACACTTTAACAGACGATAATGGTAACCCTATTTCAAATGGCGAAACAGTTACAACAACTTATGAATTAACAAGCGACCTTCCATTAGGTCCGGAGGGTGAATTTGACTGTCATGTTCACTCAACTAATATGAATAATTTTTTATTTGAGATTGTTAGCACTGACCAATGCTCTGATGCAGAAAATTGGTTTTGTACTAATTTAGGCTTATGTTACACTCCTGAAACAACAGAATTAGAAGTTGAACTTTTTTCTGATAGTACAAGAGAAATGCAATTACATTACAGACCAAATGGCTGTACTGATGAGGTAACAATAAATTATAGAATTACAGAAATTGGTAATTCAAATAATACTATAAGCTTTAGCGTTAAATATGTTATTGTAACAGGTATTAATAATGAAATAATTGATGATAGCAAAATAATAGCTTTTCCTAATCCTGCAAATCAATTTACACAAATAAAATATGATGTAAATGTTAAAGCTAATGTATATTTATATAACAATATTGGAAAAATTGTTAAAGTATATCCTATAGATAATTCTAATGAAACAATAAATATTAATACTTCAGAGTTAAAAGCCGGTATCTATTTTTATCAAGTAGTTACTGACTCAAAACTAGTAAGCACCTCAAAAAAACTAATAGTAATACATTAAATTATATCATTTCTCATCATTAATAAAGGGATGTCAATTTTTAGACATCCTTTTTTTTGAACAAAATTAGCTACAAATGAAATACTCAATAATTATTAGCCTTTTAGTAATAGTAAAATGTTTGTTCTCACAGGATTCAACCTTATTTACTCCTATTGAGGTGTCAAATTCTTACCTGAATAAGACTAGGAATATTAGCGGCAAACCCGGTATGAATTATTTCCAAAATTTCTCAAATTATAATATTAAAGTTAAAGTTGACCCATACAAGAAAAAACTATCAGGTAATGAGACTATTATATACAATAATAATAGCACTGATACACTAAATTATTTAGTGTTAGATTTACACCAAAATTTGTTTGCAAAAGGAGCTAAAAGGTATAAAAAAGTTAATATTAATGATGTTGGAAAAACAGTAAATATTGACTCTATTGTAGTTTCAGGAAAGTTGATTAATATAGAGACATCAGTTGTGTTTTGGGGTACTAAAATGAAGATTGTATTACCACAGAAACTATTGCCAAATGGTATAGTCAAATTAAGCATAAAATGGAATTACTCGTTAGCAACAGAAACTAAAATAAGAACAGGAGTGTACGATACTACCACAATGTTCGTTGGTTATTGGTATCCGCAAATTTCGGTTTATGATGATATTGATGGCTGGGATATGAGTTCTTATGATGGTTTACATGAGTTTAATGGTGAGTTTGCCAATTATAATGTGGAAATTGAATTACCGCAAAAGTTTATAGTATGGGCTACCGGAGAACTACAAAATCCAAAAAAAGTATTGTCAAAAAATATTTTAAAGAAATATAATAAAGCTATTAATTCTGAGAAAATTGTTAGAATAATTAATACTGATGATTTAATAAATAAAAAACTTACCAAACCAGGTTATAATAAATGGATATTTAAAGCTGATTCTGTAACCGATTTTGCATTTGGTTTAAGCAATAAATATTGTTGGGATGCATGTAGTATTATTCAAAAAAATGGTAAAAAAACTATGTTACATACTGCATATAGTCCTGATTCTAAAGATTATGATAAAACTATTAATTTTGCTAAAGATATAATAAAAGATTTTTTAAACCACATTGTAGCATCATACCCATTTCCTCAAATAAGTTTGTTTAATGGCGCTGGAGCTATGGAATTTCCAATGATTACAAATATTGGTACAGAACCTAATACAAATGGAATAATATTTACACAATCGCATGAATATATGCATAATTATTTCCCATTTTTAGTGGCTTCAAATCAGAAAAAATATGCTTGGATAGATGAAGGTATAGCTACTTATTTAACGGCATATACTCAAAAAAGATTAGGTGAGAATTTTGATCCATTAGTCAGTCATATAAAAATTTATGAATCGTTTGCAGGAAAAGAACAAGATGAAATTTTAATTACATCATCTCATTTTTTAGATAATGGCTCTTACACCATAAATTCATATTTTAAATCTTGTGCAGCCTTTCGTGTGTTAAATGAACTAATTGGCGATGAAAAATTTTATTCAAGTATTAACGATTTTATCGAAAATTGGCAGTATAAACATCCTATCCCATACGATTTGTTTAATACTTTTAATCGGGTTTCCGGTGAAAATCTAAATTGGTTCTGGAATAAATGGTTTTTTCAAAAGGGATATCCCGATTTAGCTATTGGTAAAGTAAGTTTTTCAAAATCTAAAATTTTGGTTAAAATAATTAATATAGGAGGTTTTCCTACTGCAATAAAACTAAAAATATATAGAGAAAGTAAAAATGTAGAAAGCGTTTATATAAATGCTAAAATTTGGAAAGAAAAAAAACAACATATTATTGAAATTAATAATACAAATGATATAAATAAAATAGAAATAGGCAGTAATTTAATTCCTGATGTAAATAAAATGAATAATGTTTATATGTTAAAATAATAAAGAATAATTTACAGTTTATTAAATCTTTACTGTGGTTTTGTGTAAGGTTTCAAAATGCCAATAATTTGCATTATATGTCTTCAAGCCAGACAGACTTTTACTTTTTCATTAGCTGAAAAGTAAACAAAAAGCCACCGCTGACAATAAATTTGCTAAAAACTAAATAATTTCACAAATTAACACCAATTTTAAATATACAAATTAACTTATAACTAATAATTATTTATCTAATCGAAGGAAACTAAAGGATAAGCATAAACTAAACCTAACAGGTTTTATACACAAATCTCAGTGCGTATTTTAAACGCACCAAGATAAAAATAAGGTGTTTTTTATTCGTTCGGTCTTGATTTTTCCCTCTATTTTGCATCAAGGCAAAATGGAGTCGCCTGTCCGGCAAAAGAGGACAAGTATTGAATATATTAAACCGCAAATTTACACAAATATTTATGTAAAAATAGACACAGATTTTATATGATTTTTATGATATTACAAATTACGGAAATTTAATAATAAATGTCGCAAACGAACGAAATATAGCGTTAGTATCTCTATTAATCTGGATTATTCATGCTTTTTTCTTTTTCTGAGACGAGGCGACATACCATGTAGCTGTATATGAATACTGCAAATGGTTTGCAACGAAGTATCAGAAAAAGAAAAATGTATATTGAAAAATATAACCACCCAAATTTGGGTGATTTGGCTTTTGCGAT
>CAMZKE010000046.1 GCA_947311115.1 uncultured Bacteroidales bacterium
GGTACACCTAGCGAGTTTGAAATATATACTACTACCGATGGTGGTGCTACTTGGACTCCTGTTGATGGTGCTAATATACCTGACCCACTTACTGGTGAATATGGTTATACAGGTCAATATGCGACTAACGGTGATAATATTTGGTTTTCTACAAATAAAGGAAGATTATATCACTCAACTGATAAAGGTTATACTTGGACTGTTGCTCAAACACCGGTAAGCGATTTTGGTGGTAATTCAATGAGCGCAAATTTCGATTTTTCTAGTGCAAATAAAGGTTTAATTGTTGATGTAAATAATAACTTATACGAAACATTAGATGGTGGTGCTACTTGGACTGACATAACAAATACAGGTCATTATTCTACTGATATAGCTGCTGTTCCCGGAATGGAAGGTACTTATATAAATACCGGTAATTCGTCTGGTTGTTCTTTTACAAATTTTAATGGTCATGCATGGAGTGCTTTAGTTCATCCTACAGGAAAACAATTATTAGAAGTTTCGTTTTTAGATGCATCGACAGGCTGGGCAGGAAGCTTTAATGATACTTCAGGTACAGGTGTTTTACACGGTGGTATTTTTAAATTTGATGGAATTATTCCTGCACCTTTTGCTGATGATTTAGCTGTTTCAGCACTTATTACACCATCAACTCTTAACGGAGCTTTAACAGGTACTGATGAAGTTAAAATTACTATTACAAATATGGGTACTAACCCTCAATCATCATACTCTGCTCTATATTCAGTAAATGGAACAGCTGTAGCTAATGAGACTGTAACCACTACTATTAATCCGGGAGAATCTCTTGATTATACATTTACAACTACATACGATTTTTCTGCAATGGGTGATTATACTATTGGATATGCTGTTAATTTAGCAAATGATGAGGATACTTCAAACGATTCTACATTTACAACAGTTAAACTTTACTATCCTAAAAATATTCTTCACGAACAATTTACAACAGAGGACTGTCCTAACTGTCCTCCTGTATTAGCATATATGGACGATATGCATGATAAGTACGGGTCGCATTTAATTTCTATTACACATCACTCAGCTTATGGTACTGACTTTTTAACTAATGAAGCTGCTGGCTATATGTTAGAGTTTTTTAATGCAGGTGGTAGTACTTTTGCTCCGGCAGGTATGTTTGATAGACATTATAATGGTATAGATAATGATGATTATCAGGGTGTTGATCCGGGTCCTGTGTTTTGGGATGGTGCTCCTTACGGAGACACAAGAATTCAAAGCAGAATTTTACCTGGTTATGTAAGTGTTGATATTGATGGTGTTTATGACCCTAATACAAGAATTGTAAATATTACTGTTTCTGGTGAATTTGCAAATGACTTTACAGGTGATTTAGGTATTAATGTATGGTTAACTGAAGATCATATTGCTCAGCAATCTCAAGTAAGTGCTCCATCTGGTTTTGAGCATAGATATACACAAAGAGCTCCTTTAACTAATTTTATTGGTGATATGTTACAAACAGGTGCAACAACAGGCGATACATATACTCAAAGTTTCACTGACACTTTAGCTGCTAACTGGGATATTAACAATATGTATATTGTTGCTTTTGTAGGCGATTATGATGCAACTGATCTTAATGCAAGAGAAGTGCATAATGCAAATCAAATTGCAATTTCTTCAATTGTTTCAACTAAAGAGATTAAAGATGTTAATTTCAATATTTATCCAAACCCAACAAAAGGTTTATTCAATATTAAAGGTGTTGAAGGTAGCGATATTGAAGTTGTTAACTCATTAGGTCAGGTTGTTTATACATTAAATAACGCTAATTCTTTTGAAACAATTAATTTATCTGATAATAACGAAGGAACTTATTTTGTTAGAGTTAAATCTAATAATGGTGTTTCAACAAAGAAAATTACTATTATAAAGTAATAAATTTTTCTTAATATAATTAAAGGCTATCCTTCAGGATAGCCTTTATTATTTTAAAGAATATTAAAATTATCGGCATCTAAACCAACAGGAAATTTTTTTCTAAATTTATTTAATTCAGATAAACTAATACTAATAGTTTCAAATGTATCATTATGAGCTTTTGTTTTTGAAATTACTTTGCCATAAGCATCAATAACAGCAGAATCACCCGAAAAAATAACATTGTTTCCATCAGTTCCAACTCTATTAACCCCAACAACATAAGCTTGATTTTCTATTGCACGAGCTTTTAATAATATTTTCCAAGGTTCAGCTCTTTTTTCAGGCCAATTTGCAATATAAATTAATAAATCGTAATCATTTTTATTTCTTGACCATACAGGAAAACGCAAATCATAACAAATAAGTGGTTTTATTCGCCAGCCTTTGTAATTTATTATTATTTCATCAGAGCCTGCATTATAATAATTATGTTCGTTAGCCATTCTAAATAAATGTCGTTTATTGTAATACTTGTATGTACCATCAGGGTTTACCCATAATAAACGGTTGTAGTAATTATTGCTTTCTTTTATTATTAAGCTGGCAACAATAACTGCATTTTTTTCGTTTGATTTTGTTTTTAACCATTTTACCGATTTACCATCAATAGTTTCTGCTAATTTTTTTGAATTCATTGAAAAGCCTGTATTAAACATTTCGGGTAGCACTATAATGTCGGTATTAGTGATGGGTGCTAGCTTTTTAGAAAACATTTCTAAATTAGCGTCTACATTTTCCCAAACTAAATCGGATTGAACAATTGTTAGGTTTAATTTATCAGTCATTTAAGTATGTTTGTATTCAAAAATTTTTCGCAAAGATATAATGAATTATTTAAACTACTTTTGTGAAAAATAAATTCTGTCAAAAAAATGAATATTCAAGTAGATATAAAATGTACACCAAAACAGGCATCAAACGAAAGTTTATACTTGCCAATAGTTGCAAAGCAATTAAAAATAGATGTAAGTGAAATAACAAAAAGTAGAATTTTACGCAAATCTATTGATGCACGTAAACGTGATATTATTATAAATTTACGAGTTGATATAGCAACAGAAAATTCGGATTTTGAGATAGAAAAAATAAAATTTGAATATAATGATGTTAAAAATTCTGAAGAAGTTGTAATAATAGGAACAGGTCCTGCGGGTTTGTTTGCTGCTCTCAGATTAATTGAGCTTGGAAAAAAACCAGTAGTTTACGAAAGAGGAAAACCTATAAGTGAGCGTAAAATTGATATTGCTAAAATAAATAGAGAAAGTATTGTAGATGAGAACTCTAATTACTGTTTTGGCGAAGGCGGCGCAGGTACATTTTCTGACGGAAAATTATATACACGCTCTAAAAAAAGAGGTAGTGTTACACGAATTCTAGAAATTTTGAATAATCATGGAGCTGATGATAGTATTCTGTATGAAGCTCATCCGCATATTGGTACAAATAAATTGCCACGAGTTATAAAATCTATTAGAGAAACAATTTTAAATGCAGGAGGCGAAGTGCATTTTAACTCAAAACTTACCGATATTATTATTGAGAATAATAAAGTTACAGGCGTAGAAATAAACGAGTCTGAAATAAAAAAATGTACGAAATTAATACTTGCAACAGGGCATTCTGCACGCGATATTTACGAAATGCTATATGCTAAGAAAGTGGATTTAGAAGCAAAGTCTTTTGCAATGGGAGTTAGAGTTGAACATCCTCAAAAATTAATTGACAGCATACAATATACTTGCGATATTAGAAGTGAATACTTGCCTGCCGCAACATATAATTTAGTTCAGCAAATTGATGGGAGAGGGGTTTATTCATTTTGTATGTGTCCGGGAGGTTTTATAGTACCTGCAGCAACAGCTCCAAATCAAATGGTAGTAAATGGAATGTCGCCGGCAAAACGAGATTCTGAGTTTGCAAATTCAGGTATGGTTGTAGAGGTAAAAGATGATGATTTAAAAGAATTTAAACAATATGGTGTTCTTGCGGGAATGAAATATCAAGAGTATTTTGAACAAATGGCATATAATAATGGAGGAGCAGGAATGATTGCACCAGCACAGAGATTAAGTGATTTTGTAAAAGCTAGAATATCAGAAAGTTTACCGAAAACATCGTATCATCCGGGAATCTTAACTTCACCAATGCATCATTGGATGCCCGAAAATATAACAAAGCGATTACAAAAAGGCTTTAAACTTTTTAATAATAAAATGCGAGGCTATTTAACTAACGATGCTGTAATTATTGGAGTTGAATCTCGAACATCATCGCCTGTAAGAATACCAAGAAATAAAGATAATTTTGAGCATATTACCGTAAAAGGTTTATACCCTTGTGGCGAAGGTGCAGGGTATGCAGGCGGTATTGTTTCAGCAGCTATCGATGGAGAGCGTGTTGCAGAAATTATTGGAGCTAATTAATTTTTAGAGTATGTAAATAAAATAGTTATAATAAACAAGATGCTTTTACTATTGCAAAATAACTGAAATATAGTGTTATTTTTGTTATATTTTAATCCCTATAACAACCACATCGTCAACCTGTTCTATATTACCTTTCCAATTTTCAAAAGCATAATTTAATATTTCTTTTTGCTTTGTCATTGGTTTATCTGCATTTTCTAAAAGCAATTTTTTAAAAGGTTTGTATTTAAATTTTTTGCCTTTTGGTCCACCGAATTGGTCGGCAAAACCATCGGAAAACATATAAAGTTGGTCGCCTTTTTCTAATTGTATTTCGTGAGTTGTAAAGTTGTCCATTTTTTCGTAAATGGCTATTGGCATTTTGTTTGGTTTTGTTTCGTAGAAACCTTCTATACCTAACAGGTTTTTAAAACCTGTTAGGTTTCGTTTATCATTCGTAATTATATAAAGCGGATTATTAGCCCCCGAAAATTGTACAATATTAGTTTCGTGATTGATAGAAATTATTGCCATATCCATTCCATCTTTTTGTTCACCAACTTCACCCTTTTGTTTTAGCGATTTTATTATTTCTTTACGTAGTTTTTTTAGAATTAAACCTGTATTTGTTATGTATTCTTTTTCAATAATTTCACGCAAAAAAGAGCCGCCAAGCATGCTCATAAAAGCACCCGGAACGCCGTGTCCTGTGCAATCGGCAGCTGTTATTATTGTGTGATTTTCTATATGTGTCCACCAATAAAAATCGCCCGAAACTTTGTCTTTTGGTTTAAATAGCACAAAGTGGTCTGTTAGATGTTTTCCCAATAGTTTTTCTTCAGGCAGAATTGTACTTTGCAAACGAGTTGCGTAATCAATGCTTTGTTCTACTTCGTAATGAATTTCTTCTACAATTTCTTTTTGTTTTTCTATTTCATCGCGTTGTGTTGTAACCTCTTCAATAAGTTGGTTTAATTCAGTATTTTTTTGCTCTATTTGATTTTTTTGTACAGTAATTTCATCATTAGCTAATGAAAGTTGTTTATTTGCAATAAATGATTTTAATATTTGTTCCGATACCCATAAATTAAAGATACTTAAAATAATAATGAAGAACGATGTATAACCTATTAACATATTTATTCCGGTACCATTAATCTTGGCTAAACCAATAAACAAGATTGAATTAAAAACAAGAGATAACACTCCACTATATATAACAGCTGCCTTATTTGTTCTTAGAACACTTAATCCATTAAAAAATATGAAAATAATTGTAATTAATACCGCAAAAGTTTCTTGAGAAATAGGTAAGGGGTTTTTCATCCAAAACAAAACTCCGTATGCAAAAGCAGATGTTATAAATAAATCTGAAGTGATACTATAGAATTTTACAAAACTGTAATATTTTTGTTTTTTCCTAGAGAATAAATAAATAATTGAAATACTTAATATCCCTAATATAGAAATAAAAACTCCTAATATCTCATATTTTTCAGTATAATGAATTTCTTTGACTATAAAGGAGCTAACTGTATCTAAAATTGCAATTATTATTAAAAATGATGCCCTAAATTTATTGATACTATATTCAATTGTCATTTCTCGCTTTTGAATATGAGAAAGCATACCTTCAGGAATAAATAATTTCTTAAATAATTTCATGTCAATATTTTTGTTGCTTTGCTATTTCTTTTATAATGAAAAAGATAAAGGTAATTAAAAAAAACATTTTCTTGTATTAAATTTTAATTTATCTTCGTATTATATCGATAATAACCGCTAACTGCAATGGCTGTATGAGTGGAGATTGTGCAAATGCACAACCGGTTTGTGATGACGCATCAATTATTTCAAATCCAAACGGCTCAGGGTATAATGACGATATAGATGCAAGTAATTGGGGTACATTAATTAATGGAGAACATTTTTCAAATTGGGTTCACTTTAAAACTCAAGTTGATTGCGATATATGCGTAGATATAACTAATCCTAATAAAATAGATTATGATTTTGCCATTTGGGATGGTCAGATTGTCCGCCAAGTGCACAAGCTATTAGATGTTCGTATGCAAGAATGGTTGGTGGATTACCTGTGTTAGCTTATTATACAGGAATGCAAAATACAGAAATCTGTATATGGGAAGAAGATGTTAACGATATTAATCAGATTCTCTAAAGCTCGTCAGCTAAAGATTCAGCCCAATTTGAAAATTCATTTTTTTGTATTGAATCTAATTTAGCATCAGAATGGTTTGCAATATATACAGCCATGGGCATATCTCCGTCTTGTACTTCTTCTGCCATATCGTATAATAAGTCCATTTTATCATCGTCAGATAATTTTGCCCAGTTAGAAAAGTTTGCGGCTTTTCGACCTTCAATAATATCTTTATATACTAACCATTTTACCGGTGCAATATTTGAATACCAAGGATAAATTGTTTCGTTCGAGTGGCAATCGTAACATGAAGTTTTTAATATGCTTTTTATGTTTGCCGGTATTTCTGAATTTATTATTAAATCATCAGGATTATTTTCAACGAAGGCTGGTTTTTCAACCGGGTATAATTGTATTAAAATAAACCCGATAAGTAGAATAATAGCCGTTATTGTTAATATACGCATCATATATTATTCTTGGGTTGCTTTTATTTTTTTATTTTCGTTTAATGCCCATTCCGATAATGTTTTTCTATCGGTATCGCTAATTGCTTTGTCAGGATAGTTTTTAAGGAATTTTTTTGTAGGCATATTTTTCTTAATCATTACAACTTTATCAATTTTTCTAAGTTTCGATGCAATTTTATTAATGCTATAACTACCGTTAATCATTTTATCAAAATTTAATTTTGTTTTCCCTTTAAAGTTTTTTGATTCGGTAGTATGACACATTACACACGATTTATCAATAATAGTTTGAATGTTTGCAGGAATTGTAAATGTTGTACTATCAGAATCTGAAATTTTTGTTATTATTGTTTCAGAATATTTCTGATTTGACATAAAAAAAATTGATACAACTACTGCTGCAATTACTACTTGTATGCTTTTTAATGTTTTCATTTTGTTAAGTTTAAATTTATATTTTTACAAAGGTAGTAATTTGTATTGATTATAAATAATATTTATTGGTTTATTAATTGTAAAATCGTAATTAGCTTTTACTTTTGTGAAAAAACTTAATAAATGCAAATAGATTTATTTATACCTTGTTTTATAGACCAATTATACCCTGATACAGCTTGGAATACTATTAAAATTTTAGAAAAAGCGGGTTGTACAATTAACTATAATAAAGAGCAAACTTGTTGTGGACAGCCCTCGTTTAATAGTGGCTACTGGGATGAAACAGCAGAACTTGCAAAAAAGTTTATAAAAGATTTCCCTAACACTCGTCCAATAGTTAGTCCGTCTGGTTCGTGTACAGGGTTTATAAAAAATAATTACGAAAAAGTTATTGATAAAAAAGATGTTGATTATACAAATGCTCTTAGAGTTAAAAAACATGTTGTAGAGTTGACCGATTTTTTAGTTAATCATTTAAAAATAACTGATTTTGGTGCAGAGTTTAATCATAAAATAACATATCATGATAGTTGCTCGGCACTTCGTGAGTATGGTATAAAAAATGAGCCACGTATATTATTAAGTAAGGTAAAAGGTTTAGAAATTATTGAAATGGAAGAAGCCGAAACTTGTTGCGGTTTTGGAGGTACTTTTTCGGCTAAATTTAAAGGTATTTCTACTGCAATGGTTCAGCAAAAAGTTGAGTCGGCTATGGAAACCGGAGCCGAATATATTGTTGGTACAGAATCGAGTTGTTTAATGAATATTGCCGGTTATATCGAAAAACAAAAGTTACCTATTAAAGTTATTCATATTGCTGATATTATTTCACAGTTTTAATCTGTTTGGGTTTAATTCCCCGTCCCTTGCGACGTATAAAAGAATAGTATTCCAAAACGATACCTCGTCCGCTTGCGGCGAGGAGATTCATTGAAAATACGAATAATATATACTTGATAATTTTCATAATTATTTATTTACCCAATTAAAACTTCAGTAAATTTCTTTATTTGCGAAGGCGAGCCTAAAACAAAAAGTTTATAATTCTTTTGTAGTTTAATTTCAGGTGATGGATTAAAAATATATTCATCGTTTTCACCGCCACGGAGTCCTATGATATTTGCACCTGATTTATTTCTAATACCGAGTTCACCTATAGATTTATTAACAAATTCAGCTTTCATATTTGTGCAAAATATTTCTTCAAGACTTACATCGTTATGCGATTGAATCATAATATTTTCAACAAACTCAACAATATCAGGCTGAGCAACAAGCTTTGCCATACGTGCACCACCAATTTTATCGGGCATAATAACATTATCGGCACCGGCACGTTTAAGTTTTTTGTCGGCTTTTTCTTCCGATGCACGACTGATAATTTTAATATTAGGGTTTAACTCTTTTGCCGAAAGAACAATAAACAGATTGTCTGAATCATTTGGTAATGCAGTAATTAGAGCTTTTGCTCTTTTAATTTGAGCTTCCTCTAAAATATCGTCATGACTGGCATCGCCTTGAATAAACAGAAGGTCGGTGTTGTCTTTAATTTCTTCTATTATTTCTTGCGACATATCAATAATAATACAATCTATATTGTGGTCGGCAAGTTCAATAGTAGCTTGCTTTCCATTACGTCCGTAACCACATACAATAACATGGTTTTCTAATTTTTTTATTCGTTTTTTCACTTGTCTGTTTAAAAAATAGTTCTTAAATACGCCATCAACGGCCAAATGTGTAAAAGTAGTAACTGTATATGCAAATATACCAAAACTAAAAATAATTAAAAACGAAGCAAACAACATTCCTTCGCTCGAAAACTGATGAACTGTTCCAAATCCAACAGTAGAAATTGTAATTATTGTAAGGTAAAATGCTTCAATAAAATCAAAATCTTCTAAAATCATGTATCCTATAATACCAATAATAATCATTGTTATTAGAAGTAAAACAGGTTTAAAAATTCTATTTAAATTAGTTTTATTCATTGTTATTTATCAGCTTATTTCCAATTCTGCAATTTAAACATTTATTTTTTAAACAATACTCATTATGTAATTCAATTAATGCTTGTGTATCGAAAGCCGTTTTGGAAACAATATTTAACGATGTCCAATATTTTATTATAGAGTTGTTTTCTGCATTTATTTTCTCAAGAAAATTAATTGCTTTATCGGTAAATTCGGCTATTCTTTTTTCTTTTCCGTAAACAAAAATAAACGGAATAATTACATTAATTAAGATAATGTTTATGCTTGTATTGCCAATTTTTTTAAGTTTTTTATTTGATTCTTTATTGAAATTATAATGAGTATTCCAATATTCAGAAGTGTTTGTAATAAAAAGTTGTTTAATTTGTTCAACTTTGTTAGCATCAATAATTTTAGAAAATAAGTTTGTAGAATTATATATTAACATAGCTAGCTGTGCAATTCTTACGGTAGGGAAATTAACAGGTCTGAGTCGCATAAATTTCCATAAAGAATTATCCATTTCTTGTAAATCGAATTTTACTTTCATTACAGCGTATTCTCTTTTTAGTAGCATGTAATATGCATCTTTTGGTTTGTTTTCTTTAAGAAAACCGGCTGTGCCAAAAAGTATGGCTTCAATACTTTGTAAGTTGTTTTTGTGTTTTGCTAATACTTTTAGAGGAACCAATCTGGCTAATATTTCAAAAGGCTCTGAATTTATTACCATTCCAAAATAACGGAAAATGCTTTGGTAAAAAGTTTCTTCCCAATTATAATTATTCAGTTTTAATTTTTCTGTTATCGATATACTTTTGTTTGATAAGCGTTCAATTGCTAATGTGCTTATCCATGATGAAATAGTAAAATTATCTACCTCATTTATACGGTTTTCGCATTTTATTTTATGTTTGTTTGCTAAAAGTTTTCTGTAATTTTCTTCAATATGTGTTGCGTACGATAATATTGCAGTAGGTATTTTTCTCCCATTTGTATCGTAAACTTCTGTATCAAAATGTTTTACAATATGTAATATAACATTATTATATGCTTTGTCATTGCTGTGGTTGTGCTTTTTCCAATCGCTTGCATTTAAGTGTATTTCTACATTTCCTACCCAAATAGTGTTGTCAATTTTAATTTTTGCATTAAAAAAGTCGGGTCCACTATTGGTATTTAGTTGTCCTACCGATATTATTTCTAAATTATCACCGTCTGTGGTAGAGTTTATATCTTCAAATAAATTATATCGCCAAATATATTGTAAAAATTCTTCAGTCATTTTTGTTTTTTAATTCAATAAAAATATTAATTTTATAAACATAAAACAATAACTTATGGATAAATATATAGATTTACATTGTCATTCAACATTACGACCTTTCGGAAATACCTTTAAAAATGATGATAGGTATAATATTAAAAGTAAATCAAGTGTTTGGTATTACGATAAACCTTCGGTTGCCGATAAATTTATTGATATTGAAGCTGGTTTTGCAAAATATTCGCAAGCCGATTTTACCACTGCATCAAAAGGAAATGTAACTGTATTAGGTATTTCGTTGTACTCGCCTGAGCTTGAGTTTTTCGATAATAAACTTGGCGATAAAGATTTTGATAAATGGATTGAAAATTTAATAACAAGTTATAGTAAACAGCGAGTTGCTGAGATTACATCGCCTAACTATCGCTATTTTGATGAGTTGCAGGCTCAGTATAAATATTTAGAATCCTTACACAGTAAAACTGTAGTTATTGATGGCGTAAATCATAAATTTGTTATGATAAACAAGTTTGATGATTTTAAAGATATAAAAACATCGGGAAACGAAAAAATACTCGCAGTTTTTGTAAATATTGAGGGTGGTCATAGTTTAGGAAGTGGGCAGCCAAATTTTGAAAATACAGAAGTACAAATTTTAAAAAATGTTGATACAATAAAAAAATGGAAGTTTAAACCGGTGTATTTAACACTCACACATCATTTTATAAATAAACTTGCAGGACATTGCCGAAGTTTACCTGATGCTGTTAATTTTTTAGCCCCACAACAGCCGGGAATGAACGAAACAATTTTTCCATTAGGCTTAAAAGTTATTGATAAATTATTAGATAATACTAATGGTAAACGAATTTTGATTGATGTTAAACATCTTAGTATAGAGGGGCGTAAATTATATTACGAGCTTTTGCAAACTAAATATGCTAATCAAAACATACCTATTATTTATAGTCATGGTGGATTAAACGGACTTAAAACTTTTGATGATGCTTGGGAAATTATACCTAAGACAAAATTTAATAATTGGGATATTGGTTTATTTGAAGAGGAAGTACCAATAATTGCAAAATCGAAGGGTATTATTGGTTTAAATATGGACGAGCGCGTTATGTCGAGTAAAAAAGAACTTGAAGAAACAAAAGGAAATGGTTCTCGTTTTAAAATGAAAACAAAATTTAGCAAATTAATATGGAACCATATTCAACGTATTGCAGAAATTTTAGATGAAAAAGCTTTGCCTGCATGGGATTTTACATCGCTTGGTACCGATTTTGACGGACAAATAAATGCAATTAATGGCTTTTGGTCTTTGGAATATATGAACGACTTAGAATCATTTTTGAATGTTCATGCTCAAAATTATATGAAAACTGCTAATTTAAAGCCACAAAATATGATTCCTGCTAACGATATTATACAAAAGTTTATGTATAAAAATGCAGAGGGTTTTCTTAAGCGGGTAATGGTTTAAAACAAAAAATGCCATTCATTTTAATCTGTTTGGGTTTAATTCCCCGTCCCTTGGGACGTATAAAAATAGTATTCCAAAACGATACCTCGTCCGCTTGCGGCGAGGAGATTCATTTGAATGGCATTTTGCTTTCGAAAAAATATGAGTTTATAACTCAACAACTTTTATCCAATTAAATTTATCTTCTTCGTCTCCGGCTTGTATAGCTTGCAATCTATGATAAAGTTTTGTTGATACTTCACCTGCTTTTTCCATGTCGTAAACGTATGATTCGCCTGTGCCTAAATCATCAATCTGACCAATAGGACTAATTACTGCGGCAGTACCACAACCGCCTGCTTCTTCAAAAGTAGAAAGTTCTTCTACCGGAATTCTGCGTCTTTCAACTTTCATTCCCATATCTTCAGCCATAGTAACAAGGCTCATATTTGTGATAGAAGGTAAAATAGAGTCGGAGTGAGGTGTTACATAAGTATTATTCTTTATTCCAAAAAAGTTAGCCGGACCTGCTTCGTCAATATATTTTTTTTCTTTAGCATCTAAAAATAATGCAGAAGCATAGCCTTTTTCGTGAGCAATATCTAAAGAGTTTAAACTTGCGGCATAGTTACCTCCAACTTTAATATTTCCTGTTCCAAGCGGAGCTGCACGGTCAAACTTACGTTCAATCATCATTTTTACAGGCTTAAAACCTTCTTTAAAATAAGGTCCTACAGGAGTAACAAATATCATAAATAAATATTCATCAGCAGGTTTTACACCTACTCTGGCACCTGTACCAATAAGTAGTGGCCTAATATAAAGCGATGCACCTGAGCCATAAGGAGGTATAAATCTCTCGTTTAGTTTTATTGCTTTTTCAACCGATGCAATAAAAATTTCATCAGGAACTTCTGCCATCATAACTCCTTTTGCCGAATTACGCATTCTTTTTGCATTTTCTTCCCAACGGAATAAACGAACTTTATTATCTTTTCCTTTAAATGCTTTCATTCCTTCAAAAGCTTCTTGTCCATAATGTAGCGTAGTTGCAGCAATATGAATGCTTACCTCTTCTGATGATGAAACTTCTATTTCGCCCCACTTACCATTACGATAGTAACAACGAGTATTATAATCCGTTTTTATATATCCAAAGGGTAAATTACCCCAATCTAAATCTGACATAATATATGTTTTTTAAAGTGTTTATTTTGTTCAAAAGTAATAAAAATAATCCCTATTTTTATTTAGAATTAAATTAATTTTATTAAATATGCTTAACAATATTAAATTTTATGATAGATGTTGTGTTTATTAACAATTGAATAGGGAAAATATTAACATTTGTTAATAACATGTACTGATTGGTAAATAAATCATAGTTTGGCTCTAAATATTTTTTCAATTAAATGATAAATATGTTTACTTTGATGTTAAATCAAATTACACATAGTATGAATTCAAAATTTATTTTATTTTATTATTTATTATTTTTTAGTTTTTTAACATCTTTTGCTCAAGAAAATCTTATTGTAAAAGATACATCAAAATATAATCAAGAAATTGACCCATCTGAGTTTGATAACGAGTTGTTTTCTAAAATGCTGTTTGATAAAATTAACGAACACAGAATTAAATTTGAATTTGATAGTATTGTTGACGAAGAAATATTAACCCAAGCAGCACAAGATAACGGAAAATATATGGCTTCAAATAACAAAGAAATCATAGAACAATCTGGTAAAAAGAAAACTACTGGCGATAGAATAATGTTTTATGGAGGGTCTAAATTTGGTTATGAACTAACACGTAAAGTAACAATAAAAAAAGGTAAAATATATTTAACATATCGTCAAGCTATTGATGAAATTATTTTTAAATGGACAAATAGTAAAAAGAAACTTGAAATTTTAGATGATAAAAATTTAATTTTTGTTGGTATAGGAGCATATGTTGATGGTACAGAGAAAAGATTGTATGTTTCTGCTGTTTTTGGAAATTATAAAAGTTTTAATAAAGGTGCCGATAAAAGAAAAGAGTTAGCTGTTCCGTACACAAAAAGAAAATACGGGTTAAAACATTTTGATTTTACTGTATGTAAAAAGTGTAATAAGTATAAAAATATTGGTGAGTTACAAGCTAATTTGTTTGTGAGAGATGGTAAGATATGGTTTAAAACTGATAATGTAAAAAAGTTTAAGAAATTAATAAAAGGAGGAAAAGACGGTATTGCGGTTGATATTGTTCAGCGTGCACAATACAGTTGCGATGACGATAATATTATCGATAACAATTTAGTTAATAAAGGTATTTTGCTAAAACGGTATTATAAAAATAAATTGTTCAGAAAAAATGTTTATAAAGAACCGAAAATAAGAAGACAAAAATTAGAGGTGGCAATAGGTAAATGGCCTAAAAAATTAACAGGAAACAAAAATGAATATGAGTTGAACTTGGTTATAATTAAAGAAAAACATGTTTGCTATAATATTCCTCAATCTTATACCGATAATGGAAGTTTGGAGTTTAATCAAAGTGGAGGGTTAATAGCTGATACAGTTATGGTTGAAGGTTTTGATGAGTATATTCCTAAACCTGAAATTACAGAGCTAAACTTTAGAATACCTTTCGAAAAGAATAAATCGACATACAAGCAAGAGGATATTAAACCTTTTGTTGATGCTCTTAATGAGCCGGAGTTTATAATAAAAGATTTAAAAGTTAATGCATATTCATCAATTGAAGGTAATGTAGCTGCAAATATTAAGTTGCAAAAACGACGTGCTGAAAGTATTATTAGTACACTTAAAGAAATGCAGAGCAACAAGGATATAAAAGCTGAAATTACTACCGACGATAGTTGGGAAGACTTTAAACGCGATGTTGTTTCAACAGATTACCCTGAGTTGGCTGAAAAAACTAAGGAAGAAGCTCAGAAATATATTAAAGAAAACAAATTATCTGATAAACTTGAACCAATTTTAAAAAACGAACGATATGCAGAAATGAGCATGACTGTAACTTATGATATTAAAGGCAAAAAACAACAGCCTTATGTTGTAAGCAGGTTTAATCGTGCAGCAAAAACTTGTGATAAAGATAAAGCCTTATTGATTCAAAAATATATTTTTAAGCAAGTATTAAATGAGAATTATACAAAAGATGCTATTTTTAATCAAGTAATTGATTCAACAAAAGCTGATTGTGCAGGCTTGTTAATGAATAAATTATGGTTAGAACAATGGGCGAGTGATGACGAACTAAATAATAATATTTGCAAAAGAATTGATGCGTTAAATAAACTAGCTCCTAAAAATAATTACATATTATATAACAAATATATTTGCAATATAAATGCTTGGAATAGCGACAATGCAAGCGATATTTTTATGTTTCAAAAGAAAATAAATGAATTATATAAATCACCATTATCTAAAGAAACTGTTGATAATCTTAATTTAGAATTTCAATTTAAAATAATTGGAAAGTATGATACATTAGATAAACCAATTGATATTGTAGTAAGAAGCTTAGAGCGAATAAAAGAAATTGTAAATGTTGATGGTTCGAGCTGGAAAGATGCATTAAAATTATCTTATTTATTTATGGAGCACAAAGATTACGATTTTGGTGCAAAGTTATTAGAACCATTTGTGTATAACAAATTTGTATTCGATGAGTTAATTTTTACATACATTTCGTTATGTAGTCATTCAAATTATAGAATGATGTCTAACCGCTTTTATACAGCTATGCTAAAAGCAAAAGAGTTAGATAAAACAAGGTTTTGCAAACTCTTTGCGGGCGATAAATTGTCGATTCAAGTATTAGAAAATACCCAAGTTAAAAAACTGTATTGTAAAAATTGTGATAAATAATGAAGAAAACTTTATTAATATTATTCTTAGTTTTCATTTCGTATTTGGGGTTTTCTCAATCGTATAAAGATAATTTTAATAAAAATTTAACCCCTCAACAACGTAAAGAAATAAAAGATAAAATTCATGAGTACTCACAACTAATCCATAAAGATAAGAATAACCCTACTTTATATTTGAATAGGGGAGTACTTTACTCTAAATTGGCGTATCATAACGAGGCAATTACTGATTATAATAGTGCATTGAAAATTGACTCAACAATGTCGCAGGCATTTTATAATAGAGGCTTATCTCGCTCTCGGTTCAGATATTCAAAACGTTCGTGTGCCGATATTAAAAAATCGTACGAATTAGGTCTAGATATTGGTAAAAGTACTTATATAAAGCATTGCAGAATGTATTTTTCTGAGCTTGGTGTACTTAAATAACTTATCTAAACATAAAAATAGTTAAACATCATAAAATGACTCCATTTCTAAAAGAGCTTACAAACGAAATATTCGTAAATCATAACAATGGTTTCGATAATGTAGCTGTAGTTTTTCCGAATAAACGTGCTGGTTTATATTTTAAACAATATATTTCTGAAATTACAGATAAACCAATTTTTTTACCCGATATTTTAACTGTTGACGAAATAATTTCAAAATTTTCTAATCTTGCTGTTATTGATGACATTTCACTTACATATTATTTATTTCAATCGTTTAAAAAGTATATAAAAACAACCGAAAATTTTGACGACTTTTATTTCTGGGGACAAATGCTTTTGGCTGATTTTGACGATATTGATAAAGAGCTTGTAAATGCCAAAGATATTTTCTCGAACCTTGCCGAACAAAAAGAAATTGATTTGCTTTTTGATACTTTATCAAAAGAGCAAATAGAAGCTATAGAAATGTTTTGGGGAGCTTTTAAAACTAAAAATAACTCCGAGCATAAAGAGAAGTTTCTTGAAATTTGGACTCAGTTATTTAGTATTTATACCGACTTTAAAAACTCACTTTCGTCTGATGGAAAAGCATATAATGGTATGTTATATAGCGATGCTCATTCTAATTTCAATAATAATAATTTACAAAAACTTAGCTACGATAAAATTTATTTTATAGGCTTTAATGCCTTAAATAAAGTTGAACGGGATTTCTTTTCTTTTGTGAAAAAAGAAGGAATAGCTGAGTTTTATTGGGATTACGATAATTATTTTTTAGGAGATAAAATACACGAAGCAGGATTCTTCATAAAAAACAATATTAAAAACTTTCCGCAAGAAAATAATATTAAGCATAATTATTTAACTACTACCAACAAAAATGTTGAATTTATATCAACACCATCGGCAATAGGGCAGGCAAAACTTTTAGGAACAATATTAAACGAATTAAAACAAGAACCCGATTTTGATATAAATAAAACAGCTATAATTCTTGCCGACGAAACATTGTTATTACCTGTTTTGTATTCCTTACCCGATGGTATTGAAAAACTTAATATTACAATGGGGTTTCCATTAAAAGAAACACCTGCTTATAATTTAATAATAAGTTTAATAGAGTTGCAAATAAGGAAAAATGCAAATAATAACTATTATTATAAAGATGTAAAAGCTATATTAACACATCCATACATAGTGGGGCTATTTTCCGAAGATTCAAAAAATATTTTAGACTATATTGCAAAGCATAATGTAATTTATATCGATTCTAATGAATTAGAAAAGAATGATTTATTTAAGTTGTTTTTTAGTCTAATTTCTCAAACCGATAAAATACAAACTTATCTTATAACTATTTTAGATGCAGTATATACAGAGTTAGAAAATTCTGAAAATAATGAAAAGTTCAGTTTAATTTATTTAAGTAATTTAAGTTTACTTGTAAAAAAACTTAACGACTTACTTTTAGCTTCTGAAATAGATTTAGGCGTAAAAACATACTTTAGTATAGTAAAAACAGTATTGAGTGGAAAAAACATCCCATTCGAGGGAGAGCCAATAGGCGGTTTGCAATTAATGGGAATACTTGAAACACGTTTGTTAGATTTTGATAATATTATTTTTCTATCGTTAAACGAAGGAATATTACCAAAAACAGGAGCAACTAACTCATTTATTAGTTATAATTTACGAAAAGGTTTTGGCATTCCAACTATCGAACATCAAGATTCAATTTACGGTTATTATTTTTACCGATTATTACAGCGTGCAAAAAATATTAGGTTTGTATATAACAGTGCTGTAAGTGTTTCAAGTAAGGAGAAAAGTAGATTTTTATCGCAAATAAAATTTGAAAATTTATTCACAATAAAAGAACGAAATTTTACATTAAAAACCGATATGCCGGTTGAGCAAGAAATAAATATAATCAAAACAGAGAAGTTGCTCAATAAATTAAATAGATATACGCGAGCTGATAATAGGCGTAACCTATCGCCATCAGCAATTAATACATATATAGATTGTAGCTTAAAATTTTATTTCAGGTATATTGAAGGTATTTTACCACCTGATGAAGTTACTGAAGAAATAGATTACGCCATTTTTGGAAGTATTTTGCACAAAACAATACAAATATTATATACCAATTTTGAGAAATCGCAAATAATAATTAACCGCGATGATTTAGTTGCAATAAGAGAAAATACATCACAAATTGAAGATGCCATTGTAAGAGCCTTTTCTGAAGAATATTTTAATAATAAACCTATAACTAAATCAATACTTAAAGGACGAAATATTATTATTTTCGATATAATTTATAAATATGTTACAGCCATTATTAATAAAGATATAGAGTATTGTCCGTTTAAAATTCTGAGCCTTGAAAAAGAATTTTCTTTTCCAATAAAAGTAAATATTAACAATGAGGTTGTCAGCGTAAAAACCGGTGGTATTATCGATAGAGTTGACGAAAAAGATGGGGTCGTTAGAGTGTTAGATTATAAAACAGGTGGCACCGATGTTAAATTTAAAGATATAGCCGAATTAACAAATTCTGAAAAGAAAAAAAGACCAAAAGCTGTTTTTCAAACCTTTGTTTATGCCGAGGCATACAAGCATAATAATTCATCTGTTTCGGTTATTGAACCGGGAATAATAAAAGTGAAAGAAATTTTATCAGACAGCTATGATACAGCGATTTATTTTGATAAAATACCTGTGAAAAATTATTTAAATTTTAGCAACGATTTTTTAGATGAAATAAAAAATATTGTAGCCCAAATTTTTAGTTTAGATAACGACTTTATTCAAACTGAAGATGAAAAAAAATGTTCGTACTGTGATTATAGAAATATTTGTCATAAATAATTAATTTGAAGGATAATAAACAAAAATATATAGCCTATTTAGTAATACTGGTTTTTACTTTTATTTTGTATGCTAATACAATTAAAAATCAATATTCGCTTGATGATAATATTGTTGCCTATTTCGATAAAGATGTAAGGCAGGGTATAAATGCAATTCCAAAATTATTTAAAAGTCATTACGGAACTACAGGAAAGCTTCAATATTCTTACCGCCCAATTGTTAAAATATCTTACGCAATAGAGTACGAATTTTTTGAGGTTAATCCAAACATATCACATTTAGTAAATTTATTGCTTTATGCAATATTGTTAATGGTGCTCTTTAATACACTATTAAAATTATTTAAAGACTATAATGGTAAATTTATTTTTTCATTATTAGTTGTTTTACTTTTTGCAGCTCATCCGTTACACACAGAGGTTGTAGCAAGTATTAAAAATAGAGACGCTTTATTTTCGTTTTTGGGTGGAATATCAGGGCTATTATTTATCCTAAAATTCTCTGAAAAGCAAAGAATACACTTTTTATTATTATCAATTTTGAGTTTTACTATAGGGTATTTCTCTAAACCTGATGTTATGGTTTTTGTGGCAATTTATCCGTTAAGCTTATTTATATTTACAAAATACCCTCCCAAAAAAATAATATTAATATTTATTGGGTTTGTTGTATTATTGTTGATTTTAAGATATTTACCACATCTGTTTTTAGTTAAAACATACCGGCCAAAAGCATATTTTGAAAATCCATTGTATTTTCAAAAGGTATTTGTTAACAGAATTCAGGCTGCATTTCATTCAAGTGCGTATTATTTAAAAATGATGTTTTATCCGCATCCTCTATTATTTTATTACGGATATAATATGATTCCTGTTTACGGATTTTCTATAATATCAGTTTTCTCAGGAGTATTTCATTTTTCTATTTTTGGATACGCTATATATATTATAAAGAAAAATAAAATATTATCGTTTGCAATTTTATATTATATTGTTGCAATATCAATGTTTTTAAATTTTATTATTCCGGCTGTAGGTATTGTTGCCGAGCGTTTTGCGTTTTCTGCAGTTTTAGGTTTTTCAATATTTATTGTTTGGTTATTGTTTAAATTATCAAGTATAGATTATAAAAACATACTGTCTGTAAATAAACTTCTGAAATCTAAATCATTTTATATTTTTGTCCTTATAATTATTGTATTCTCTACTCAAACAATAATGCGTAATAATGATTGGTATAACGATTTGTCGCTTTATAAGTCTGATATTAAATATCTTAATAACTCAGCGAAAGCGAACGAAATTTATGCAACAAAATTATTATTTGAGTTAAATAAATCTGAAAATAAAGACATTAATGAAGTAAAAGAAATAGAAAAGCATTACCTACGTGCTTTAGAAATAGATTCTACTTTTAATATACCAAAAAAACGTTTAGGGTATATTTATACTGTATTCTATAATAAACCTCAGAAAGGTTTAGAATATCTACTAAAATATATAAAATACGAAAATGACGATTCTGAAGCAATGGCATTAATTGCTTTATCATACGAAAATAGTAAACAGTTTAACGAGGCTGTTAATTATTATTATAAATCATTTAAAATAGATTCTAATTATGTTGTTGTATTAGAAAAAATTGCTAACTTTAACTTTAATAAAGGGAATTTAGACAGTGCAATCTATTTAAACAAACGTATAATGAAATTGCAACCAAATTCGCCTAAACCATATAATAATATAGCAAAGTTTTACTATGTATTAAAAGATACAGCAAAATTTAATTATTATATTAAGCAACGAGATAAACTTGTTAAAAACAGAGAATATAACAAAAATAATTAATATTGTTAATAACTTGTTAAGTGATATATACTTATTTTTAGATATGTTAAGGCAACCAAAAATATTTATATTCGTCAATAAATTAACTTTTGAAGTTTAATGGATTTTGCAGATAGAGAGCAGGTAGATAAACTGTTGAAGAAATGTATAAAAGGAGACTCAAGGAGTCAACGTATTTTGTACGAACGGTTTTACGGTAAAATGCTTGCAGTATGTTACAGATACGCAAGAGACCATGATGAGGCTCAGGATATAGCCCACGAAGGGTTTATCAGAGTTTTTGATAAATTAAAAAGCTTTAAAAATATAGGTTCTTTAGAAGGTTGGATAAGAAGAATAGTTGTGAATAATGCAATCGATTACGTAAGAGCAAAGAAAAAGCTAGTATTCGATAATGAGGATGAAACCTTATTAGGCAATCTTTACGATGAAGAGTATGATTTGGTTGATACAAAAGTCGCAAATAAAATGAAAGCAGAACTTATAACCGAATTAATTCAAAAATTATCTCCGGCATATAAAACAGTTTTTAGTTTATATGTTTTAGAAAATTTCTCGCATAAAGATATTGCAGAAGCTTTAGGAATAAGTATTGGAACTTCAAAATCTAACTTGGCAAAGGCCAAAATGAATTTAAAAGAATTGTTTAACGAATATAGCTATAAACTAGATGAGTAAAATAAACATAGAAGAAATTGTAAAAACCAAACTCGATAATTACGAAATGCCTTACGACAATTCGTGGAACGAGTTTGAAAAGAAACTTAACAAAACTAAAGTTTCGTTTACAAAATACTATATTGCAGCAGCTGCAATATTAGTAGTAGGCTTGTTATCTATCCCATTTTTAAATAATAATAAATCAAAACAGAAAATAAAAACTCCAATTGTTGTTTCGCAAGAAAATACTGATAGTGTAATAAAAAATAATACAAAAGTTAAAGATGATATTAAAATTGTTGAAAGCAGCGATAAACAGAATATCAATACAATTCAAGTTGTAACCGATAATACAAATGAGCATTCAGCAAATAATATTTCGGAAAATTCAACAACTGAGAATAATAAACAGATTGTTGAAAACAAAGAGCAGGTTTCTGACAATTCATCAGAAGTAAATGAATTAAAAGAAACAAAACCTGTGGTAAACGAAAATTTAACCGCTAATTTTAAAGCGAATACACTTACCGGTTGCGAGCCTTTAACAGTTTATTTTACTCCTGAAAATACTGAAAATGCAGAATATACATGGAGGTTTAGCGATGGTACAACAAGTAAGGAAAAAATGCCTAAACATGTATTTAAAAAAGCTGGTGAATTTGCTGTAGAATTAATAGTTAAATCACTAGATACAAAAAATACAATTAAATCAAAAAAAGAAAAATATATTACCGTAAACCCAAATCCAAAACCGGAATTTACAATGTCTAATGACGAAAATATATATTATTTCGATTGTCCTGATAATTATAATAGTGTAAAATGGAAAATAAACTCTAAACTTATTTCATCAGAAATTGACCCTGAGTATGAATTTAAAACAATTGGTAAATCAGAAATTACTTTAATTGTTGAAAACGAATATCATTGTAAAGCAAATTATTCTAAAAATGTAAATATAGAGCCGATATTTCAAATGGCAAATGCATTTACTCCTGATGATAATGGTGATAATGAGTTGTTTGGTCCTGTTTTTGAAAATCTTGATAATTATAAATATTTTCTATATATTTACGATGCTTATGGTAAGCTCATTTTTAAATCAAATTATGCAAACCAAGCATGGAATGGTAAAATAAACAACACAAATACTATTGCTCCTGACGGTACTTACGTTTGGAAAATGATAATAAAAGATAATTTTGGTAATAAACAAACAAAAAAAGGGCAAGTTGCTCTTAGAAAGTAGAATATTATCTGTTTTGCTAAATTATTTTAACTAACTAAACTAACTGTATTACTATGAAAAAACTACTTTTTTTAACCGCACTTTTTATAGGAAGTGTGGCTTTTTCGCAAACTACTTATAATCCTAAGTTATTATTGAAATTCGATAGAAGTTATTTAGAAAGCCAAGTAACAAATAATCCACACTTTATTAAACGTCAAAATTATATTGTAGAAAATTCGTATACTATTATTGATGAAATCGATATACCACAAAATGTAGATGTTAAAGAATTACAAGTGTTTGATAATAAAAATAAAGTTTATATTAATTCAGAAATTAATAATTCTGATTTAGATGACTTTAATATCTATAAATATAAGACACAGCCCGGTGAAAAAACTGATTCATACTACAAAATTGGTAATACGGGAAAGGTGCTTGTTGTTTTTTCAATGCAAAAGCAAGCTCAGTTATATAATCAATACCGTAATTTAAATTAATACAGATGTTTATGAAATCAATTTATATATTATTTTTAAGTTTAGTAAGTGTTTTTGTATATTCTCAGAATATAAATATGCAAAATGGTAATTTAAGTGTAAATTGTTCTGGACAAAATTTATTTGATAGTGGAGGAAGTGGAAGTAATTATTCAAATTATGAAGATTATACCTTAACAATTTGTCCAACAACTGCAGGAACTTTCTTAACATTAAATTTTTCTGCCTTTGATGTTGAAACTAATTATGATTATTTAGAAATTTATAATGGACCAACAACAGGTTCTCCTCTTATTCAATTGTATGATAATCTAAATTCTCCTGGAACAGGAACAATACAATCAACCGACCCTTCAGGATGTTTAACGCTGGTTTTTCATTCAGATGTTTCAAATACTGGTAATTTTCAGGCTGCAATTGGATGTACAACACCTTGTCAAACAGTAATTGCAGGGGCAACAACAAACCCTGCTGCATCGGGTATATATACAGATGTATGTCAAGGTGATGTTATTACTCTTACTGGAAATGGAACTTACCCCCAAAACGGTACAGGTTATACACAAAGCGATGGTACTTCTACTTTTACATGGTCATTTAATGATGATGCACAGACAGTGTTAACAGGACAAACAGTAACATACTCAAGCCCTAACGGCGTAGCAGTTGATGTAGATTTGGTTGTTACAGATTTGCAAGGTTGCCAAAGTTCAAACGATATAGGACATCGTATCAGGGTTTCACCAACACCAATATTTGTTGGAACTAACACTAATAATTCCACCCTATGTTTGGGCGATTGTGCTAGTTTAACAGGAGTAGCTCAACCTCCGGAGGTATGGGCATTAGTTGGAATAAGTATGGGTGGAACTCCTATTCACTTGCCGGATGGTTCAGGCGTTTCATATACCTCTGATGGTACAATTAATGAATTTGGACCTACCCAAACAATAACAAGTACTACTGATATTCAAACTATTTGCATAAATATGGAGCATAGCTTTATTGGAGATTTAGAGGCTTGGATTGAATGTCCTAATGGGCAAACAATGGAATTGTGGGATTCATATAATGGTACAAATCAAGGTGGAGCAGAATGGCTTGGTAACCCTATTGATGGTAATACAGGCACTCCGGGAACGGGAGAAGAATATTGTTTTTCTCCAACTGCTACAAATGGAAGTTTAGATGATGCTGCAGGTCCTACGGCAAGTGGTGCAACGATACCTCCTGGTACATATGAAGCAATGGGAGATTGGAATAGTTTAATTGGTTGTCCACTTAATGGAACCTGGACTATTCATATTACAGACCATATGAGTATAGATGATGGTTATATATTTGCATGGGGAATTGATTTTGACCCATCAATTAATCCTAATTCTTGGTCATTTCAAAATACAATAAGTTCTCAAGCGTGGTCAGGAAACGGAGTTTCTGGTTCAAATCCGGCAACAGCATGTCCAACATCTTTAGGTAATCAAACTTATACATACTCTGTAACCGACAATTTTAATTGTTCTTACGATACAACAATTAGTATAAATGTAGTTGGTTTAGTTGTAAATACAAGTTTTACAAATCCAACATGTAACGGCTCTTGTAATGGTTCTGCAACAGTAACAAGTGTAACAGGTAATACTGGAACTGTTTCATATACTTGGAGTGCAAATGCTTCAACAGGTAATTCAAATACTGCAACAGGTTTGTGTGGAGGCCAAACCTATACAGTAACGGTTACTGATGGTGGAGCTTCTTGTACAAGTGTTCAAACTTTTACAATAACAGACCCTTCTTTATTATCAATAAATTTAGCTCAAACTTCGGCAACATGCGGTAGCTCTAATGGCGAAATAAATGTTCAAACAACAAATGGTGCAACGCCTTTTGATATTGATTGGAATCCAGGGGGAAGTGTAAATAATCAATCAACTCCGTATGATATTACAGGCTTATCTCCAGGAGCATATACCGTTACTGTAACTGATGATGATGGTTGTACTGCAAACGCAGGAATAACTGTTATTGATGCCGGTAATGTAAACGCAACATATACGCAATCTGCTAATCAATGTTTAAGTGGTAATAGCTTTAGTTTTGATGCTTCAGGAAGCACAACTATAAGTTCACCAACTTATTCATGGGATTTTGGCGATAGTAATACTGGTACAGGTGTAAATTCTACTCATTCGTATGCAACAGCAGGAACTTATACCATAGTGTTAACTTTAACAGATGGTTCTTGTACCGATACTTATACAACAACGGTAACGGTTTATCCTCAACCTACAGCAACAGCAGTAGTTGATAACAATGTTTCTTGTAATGGTTTATCCGACGGTCAAGCCACTGCAAGTGGTGGAGCATCATATCAATGGGACGCAGCAGCAGGAAATCAAACAAGTGCAACTGCAACAGGTTTATCCGTAGGAACATATAATGTAACTGTAACAGATATTAATACTTGTACTGATATTGCAACAGTTACAATTACCGAACCAGATGCATTAGCAATTACAGTAGCAGTAAATCCTACTTCTTGTCATGGCACAAGCGATGGTACAGCGGTTTGTACAATAACTACAGAATCAACAGCTCCTTATGACTATCAATGGTCTTCAGGTGATAATACAATGGGTACAACTAACATTACTGACGGAGTAAGTACTTTAACAGCCGGAACATATACAATGAGTGTTACTGATGCAAGTGGATGTCAAGAAACAATGTCTTTTTCAATATCACAACCTGCACCATGGGATGTTACAAATGTAGTTACCGATGCAACATGCGGTAATGCCACAGGAGCAATAGATATAACAGTTAATGCAGGAAACACGGCTCCTTATTCTTACGCATGGTCACCGGGAGGACAAACTACCGAAGATTTATCTAATATTTTAGCAGGTGCATATACCGTAGTAATTAGTGATGCCGCTACTTGCGACACAACTATTGCAATTTCGGTTGCTGATGCAGGTGCTCCCGTTATCGCTATTGATGGACACACAGATCCAACATGTAATGGAGGAACCGACGGAGCAGCTAGTGCAAGTTTAACCTCAACATCAACTTCACCATACACATATACATGGTCGGCAGGAACAGGAACTCCTGTTGGTGCAAGTGCATTAACTGCAACTTCTGTTACAGGCTTAGGTGCAGGAACCTTTACAGTTCAAGTTACCGATGCGAGTGGTTGTACTGCGTCAGATCAAATTATTTTAACACAACCAAATGCTATAGTTGTAACTTTAGACAGTGTACATAATGCAAATTGTGGACAGCCTGATGGCGATATTTATATATCGGTAACAGGTGGTACTATTGCTACCGATTATACTTATTCGTGGAATACTTCACCGGCACAATCGGTACAAGACCCTACATCTGTTGCAGGAGGAACATACACTGTAGTTGTTACTGACGATAATGGGTGTACTGGTACACTTACCGGAATAGTGGTTGGCGATAATCCTCCCTTACAAGTATCAGCAAGTGTTATTTCAGAACCATTATGTTTTGGCGATTGTAATGCTGTTGGAGAAGTAACAGTAACAGTGCCAACAACAGGTCCTTATGATTACGATTGGGATAATGGTTTAACTGATAATATTGGCTCAAATTTAGTTTCTGATACAGTAACCGGTTTATGTGATGCAACTTATAATGTTACAGTAACCGATGCTAATGGCTGTACGGCAACTGCAAGTATTAAACCTATGGAGCCAACTCAATTAACTGCCGCAGCAGTAAGTACAAATATTGATTGTTTTGGAGGTAATAATGGAACAGCAACGGCTTCTGCTCACGGAGGTACTCCAAGTTATACTTATGCTTGGAATGGAGGTATGTTACCTGCCGCAGATGTTGACACCGGCTTAACAGTTGGTACATATATTGTAACAATAACTGATGCTAACGGTTGTACTGACACTGCTTCAGTAACAATAACAGAACCTACTCAGCTTTCAATAAGTATTACGTCTTATACCGATGAAACTTGCGATGCCTCAAATGGTGATATATCAACAACTACTACAGGAGGTACAATTACTTATACCTATTTATGGGATAATGCAATGACAACACCAAACATATCAGGTCTTGATGGAGGAACATCATATTTTATAACAGTAACTGATGCAAATGGCTGTACAGCTATAGCAAGTCAATATATTGATACTATACCTGTTGGTGTGGCAACAATAACTAATACTACAGATATTACTTGTAACGGCTTTAATGATGGAACAGCAAGTGTTTCGATTGTAGGAGGTGTTGCTAATTTCGATTACGCGTGGAGTAATGGATATAATGATAATGCAACTAGTAATGTATCAAGTACAGTTACCGGATTATCACAAGGAAATATAAGTGTTGATATTACTGATGCTAACGGCTGCGTAGTAAGTGCAAGTGCTACTATTAATGAACCTGCTCAGTTGGTAAATGTGTTTACAGTAGATACTTTAGAATGTAATTCTTATTGCGATGCATCTATATCAACATCAATAACAGGAGGTGTACCAGGCTATTCTTATAGTTGGAATACAACCCCTGTTTCAATAACTAGTAGTATATCTAATTTATGTGCAGGAAGTTACACTGTTGTAGTTGCCGATACTAATAACTGTTCAATCACCGAAAGTGTAACTATTATCGATCCACCTGCAATGTCATTAAGTGCTATTTCAGTTAATTCAAGCTGTAACCAAAGCGATGGAAGTATAGATTTAACAGTAACTAATCCTTCAGGAACAATGACATATTATTGGGAAGAAGGCTCAAATCCAAATGTTCAATTTGCAACAACAGAAGATTTAACAAATGTACCTGCCGGTAATTATTTTGTAACTGTAACTAACGGTAATGCTTGTGAAATAACAGGTAACTGGAGTGTTATTGATGATTCTGCACCAATTGCTGTAATGACAGACTCATCAGATGTAACTTGTGCAGGAGATAAAAATGGATATGCAACTGTAACAGCAACAGGAGGTACCGGAGTAGGAACATATACTTATTTATGGAATAGTGGAGACGTTACAGCTTCAGCAACAAATTTATCCGGAGGATATTATTCCGTTGTTGTAACCGATGCAAATGGTTGTCAGGCAACAGCAAATGTTACTTTATACGAGCCTGATACTTTAAACTTTACATTACACACCTTTGACCCATTATGTAGTGGTGGTACCGATGGTTGGGCTTCTGTCTCACCTTATGGAGGAACTCCGGGTTATACCTATTCATGGATAGGTACAGGAACAAACCCTAACGATTCGTTGTTTACAGATTTAGGTGATGGTTTGTATTCAATTCAAATAACCGATGCAAATGGCTGTGATACAATATTGAATAATATTGCAATTAACGAGCCTCCTGCAATGTCAGCAAGTTCAACTATTACAGATGTAACTTGTAATGGGTATAACAATGGTGAAATAAACTTAACCGTATTGGGTGGAACGGAATCAGGAACTTATGATTATATTTGGGATTCAAATACGGGAAGCCAAACAACAAATCCTGCAGTTGGATTAGGCGGTGGAACTTATTCTGTTTCTGTATATGATGATAATAATTGCGAATTAGTATATTCAGCAACAGTAAACGAACCAACACAGATGCTAATTGATAGCTTAATTCCAACAAATTTAAGTTGCTTTCAATCTGCTGATGGAGTAATAAATGTACATGTTACTGATGGAACTCCCGGATATAGCTATTATTGGGAGTTAGGCTCTAATTCAGGAACGCAGTTTTCAACAAATGAGGATTTGGCAAACTTAAATTCGGATACATACTTTTTAACTGTAACTGATAATAATGGTTGTACTGTTGATACTTCTATTATTATTAATCAACCTTTACAACTTACATTAAGTTTATCACCTACTGATGAAACTTGTTATGGCTATTGTGATGGACAAATTACGGCAACAGTAACCGGAGGTACTCAAATAGCAGGAAGTTATAATTTCTTGTGGAGTAATAACGATATAACACAAGATTTAACTAATGCGTGTCCAAATACATACACACTGCAAGTAACCGATGCTAATGGATGTACAATAAATGGTACAGAAACAATAAATGGTTCGCCTGCATTATTTATTAATGTAAATAATATTTCTGATGCAACTTGTGGTGATAATAATGGAGAAATAACAATTGCAATAGGTGGAGGTAATGGTATACCAACTATAGATTGGGCTGCACAAGTAAATAATGCAAATCCTCAAAATATTCATAACTCACATGTAATTGATTTAACATCTGGGAATTATTTTGTTCAAGTTACTGATGCAAACGGTTGCCAAATCGATACCACATTACCATTAAATAATATTGGTGGCCCTATTTTAGATAGTATAGTTACGGTTGATGTAACTTGTTTTGGCGATTGTGACGGTTCTGTATCTGTATATTATCATCAACCTGCAAGTGCGTCACCACCTTATACTTTAACTTGGGCTGGTGCTCCTGGTTATACAAATAACAATACCTTAGATAGTAGATGTGAAGGTACATATTACTGGGAAGTAGAAGATGTGAATCATTGTATTATATCAGGCTCTGGTTATGTTGGAAGCCCTACAGAATTAACAACAGCATTTATATCGTCAAATAATGTAACTTGTAATGGTGTATGTAATGGTGATGCAACAGTTAATGTTAATGGGGGTACAGCTCCTTATACTTATACTTGGACTGATGGAGTAAATAATACTGCAATGGGTACTAATTTATGTGCTGGTATTCATAATGTTTTAGTAACCGATGCTCATAATTGTACATCGCAGTCTAATGTTAATATTTCAGAGCCGGCTCCATTGTCAATTGATTCTGTTTCAGGGATTAATGTAAGTTGTAATGGTCTTACTGACGGTGTTGTGTGTGTACAAGGTCAAGGCGGTTCAGGAACATATTATTATCAATGGTTTGGTACAAATAGTTCGGCATCTTGTGCAAGCGATTTGGCTGCCGGAAATACATATACCGTTAGTTTAACTGACCAAAACGATATTAACTGCTCTGTTACAGCCGATTTTATGGTAGATGAACCGGAACCTTTGGTTGCTACTACAAGTTCAATACCTACTCATTGTAATGGTGCGAATGGAGAAGCAATGATTGATAATATTTCAGGTGGTACTCAGAACTATACTGTAAATTGGTCTCCTTGTTCGTCAAATTGTAATAGTATGAGTTTAACCGGACTTACAAATTCTATATATCAAGCTCAAATTACTGATGCTAATGGTTGTTCTATTGTAGAGCAAGTGCAAGTTAATGATAAGCTTATACCTCAGTTGTTGTCTTCTGGGGCAACAGATGTTATTTGTAATGGAGGAAATGATGGTTGTGCATCAATAGTTATTAAATTTGGAGAACGTCCATATATTTATGATTGGGTACCTTATGGTGGTTCAAATTCAGATTCAACAACATGTAATTTAACAGCCGGCACATTTTATGTTACTGTTACCGATGCTGATGGTTGTGAGGTAACAACAATATTTACAATTGATGAACCTGATCCAATAACGGTTTTAGCAGATGGTCCTGTAACTCCTGTTTGTATAGACCAAGCAACAAATTTAACTGTTGCTGCAAACGGAGGTACTCCTCAATATACTTATGTATGGTCAGACACTACATTAATAGGGCAAACAGTAACAGCTTATCCTCATCAAAGTTCAGCCTATAGTGTGTATGTAATTGATGCAAACGGATGTCAATCTAATACATCACAGGTAACTGTGCAGGTATTTCCACCTATACATGTTGTAGCATCACCGGAACAAACAATATGTTCTGGTGAAACAACAAATATTTCTGCTACAGCAACCGGTGGTAATGGTAGCTCATATACGTATTATTGGCAACCAACAAATGGAAATAATACTTCTGTAATTTCGGTTTCGCCACTAAATACAACAAGCTATTATGTGTATGCACAAGATTTATGTCATTCACCTTCCGATACAGCATCAACAACAGTTAATATTGTATATGCACCACAAGTGCTATCAATAACAGGAGGTGAAGGTTGCGAGCCTTTAGATGTATTGTTTAATGCTGTTTTAGCAGATACAACATTAAGCGTATCTTACGATTGGAATTTTGGTAATACAGGTGCATCAAC
>CAMZKE010000047.1 GCA_947311115.1 uncultured Bacteroidales bacterium
CGAATTTGCCCTGGTTTATATTCTTTATCAAGATTATGCTTTTCAACCATTGTACCCCAAATTTCGGCACGTTGTACAGAATCGATGCCTAAATCGGCTTCTAAGTCTAGTTCAACCCCAAGCATATCGGCAGGATAACCAGTTGCTTCGGCAATAACTTCGGTACACTCATTAATAAACGAAGAGCCATCTACTTGTTTGTTGCTTGTATTTTGAGGATTCTCTGTTGGTCCTGCTAATTTAGCAAGTTCGTTAGCTAACTCGTTAATAGTGCGAATTTGCCCCGGTCTGTATTCTTTGTCAAGATTATTTTTTTCAACGATTGTACCCCAAATTTCGGCACGTTGCACAGAATCGATACCTAAATCAGCTTCTAAGTCTAGCTCAACACCTAGCATATCAGACGGGTAACCAGTTGCTTCGGCAATAACTTCGGTACATTCAGCAATAAACGAAGAACCATCTACTTGCTTGTTACTGATGTTTTGAGTAGTTTCTGTTGGTCCTGCTAATTTAGCAAGCTCGTTAGCTAACTCGTTAATAGTGCGAATTTGCCCTGGTTTATATTCTTTGTCAAGATTATGTTTTTCAACCATTGTACCCCAAATTTCGGCACGTTGTACAGAGTCGATACCTAAATCGGCTTCTAAGTCTAGTTCAACACCAAGCATATCAGGTGGGTAACCTGTTGCTTCTGCAATAACTTCGGTGCAACCGGCAATCCAAGTTGAAATATCTACAGCTTTAGTAGTATTATTAGTTTTTGAAGTTTCAATAACAGGAGTGTTATAGTTTTGCTTTTCAGCAGGTTTTGGTTTTGATGTAACACTAACTGATTTGTTTGTTTTAACTATACTGCCACCACCATTAAATCTATTATAAGCTTCGTCTAATAATGCTAAAATTGCAGGTTCGTTATTTTCTAGGTAAGATATAAAAGCACTATCGCCAATTATTCCACTTTCTTGTGAGTTATTAGTATTTGTTTTTAAGTAATCAATACTAGCCAAATATGCTTTAGCTCGGCGGAAAGTTTCTTCATCGCCAACTTTAGGGTGTAATGAAGGAACAGCTCTGTAATCTTTTTTGTTTAGTGTTGCTTCAATCATTTTTGTTAATGCCCAACGAGGACCAACTTCTAAGAACTCGGTAATACCATCGCTGTATAGTTTATTAATATCGCGAGGCATATTTATTGGAGTTGTTAGTTGCTTAGATAAATGCAAAGCTAACTCTTTACTATTATTAAATTCAATATATTTACCTGTAATTGTAGATAAAATAGGAGTTGTTAATTTACTTGTAGGTAATTTTTCTATTGCGTTTCTAAAGGCATCAACAGCTACTTCCATAAATTTAGAATGGAAAGCAGAGCCAATTTGTAAAATTTTAGGGTCGTAATCTAAAGTTTCGGCAGTTTCGGCAGTTTTAAGAATATCTTCTTCAACACCAGCTAAAATAAATTGTCCGGGAGCATTTGTGTTTGCAAGCACCACATTATCACCAGCTAAATCAAGTAATGCATCTTTTTGTTCTTCAGTACAAATAATGCTTAACATTTTGTATTTACCTTGCTTATTCCCTAGTTTTGCGGCTTCAATTCTGGCAGCAACCACTTCAAAAGCAGTTTCTAAATCCCATACTCCTTGAAATGCTAAGGCAGATATTTCGCCAAAACTATGACCAATCATTACTGTAGGTTTAACACCCATTTGCTCGTAAACTTTTGCAAGAGCTAATTCAACTGCAAATAACGATATTTGAGCACCTTCTAATGTAGATAGATTCTCGTTTGCTTTTTGTTCCGGAACATTTCCGTAAATATATTTTTTTAACTCAAAATTAAATCTTGATATAGCTAATTCATCTACTTTATCAATAACTTGTTTAAACACTGAATTTGTGTTGTATAGCTCTTTACCCATAGAAATATAATGGGTTCCTTGTCCGGGAAAACAAAATGCTAATTTAGGTTGAGTTTTCGATAAATCGTGATGATAAACTCCTTGAGTCATTAATGGTTTAAGAGATTTACCGCTTTTTAGAAAAATAATAGCCTGATTAATTTTTTGTTTTAATGTTTTATCATTATCAAAAGAAATTGTAAGTCTAATATTTCCGTTAGAGTTGTTTATCATATTTTTTTCTCCTGTTTTAACAAACTCTTCTAATAAGGAAATAAGCTCTTCGTTTGTGTTTGCTTTACAAACAAAAATGTCATTCATTTCCACTTCATATTTGGTTGTTTTGTCCGATGTATTATCATCGTCTAAAGTAACAACGCAAAAGAAATTTGCACCACCAAGTCCTAGCGAGTTTACTCCACCAGCAGTAAAACTACTATCTAATTCAGTTGTTCCTTTTTGTGGTTGAACAGACTTAGATATTTCTTTAATTTCAGGTCTTAAATTTTCTAAATTGCTAATACCGGGAACCTTTTTATTCTCTAATGATTTTAATACGCTAAGCATTCCTGCTGCACCGGAGCCACCGTATGAGTGGCCAATGTGAGATTTTACTGCTGTAATATGTAGTGGTTTTGCCGAGCTGTTTGCTCTTAATTCTTTAGCTAATGATTGAGCTTCAAGAATATCGGAAAGTTTATTTGCTGAGCCGTGAGTATCAACAACACCAATTTTATCGGGGTTAATTCCTGATTTGCTTAATCCTTGTTTAATTGAATGACGCAGAGCAACTTCTGATGGGGCGACCATAGATTTTGATGCGTATTCAGACGAGCCACTAATATTGTGGATTACGCCATAAATTTTATCACCATCACGTTTTGCGTCAGAATATCTTTTAAGTAGATAAAGTACACCACCTTCACCTGGAAGAAATCCATCGCCACTTTCATCGAAAGGAGCTGCTTTGTCTTCCGACATAGCATCTAAAGTTCCAACAGCAGAAACAAATGGAGCAGAGGTGTGTCTGTTTAGTCCTCCGGCAATCATCATATCAACATCGGTGTACATTAATTGGTACATAGCTGGTAAAAATGCTGCTAATCCGGAAGAACAAGCAGTATCAACTGTAAAGTTAGGACCTGTACAGTTTAGCCTGTTTGCAACAATACCTGCGTTAATATTCGACATCCAACCCGGAAGAGTTGCCTCTGTATGAGGAGGTCCGTCTTTTATTATTTGTTTTCTTACGCCTTCGTAACTAAGCTCTAATTTCTTTTTATCAATATTTTTAATTTTCTCTGTTTGCTCTAATGCAGCTATGAATTCATCAATATATAGAGGGAAAGAAATATCGGAATAATTATCATCGTGCATAGAGCCAATGCTAACACCAATATTTTTATTTTCTTTTATATCTAAGCCATAGTCGGTAAGTAATTTGTCAGCAATTTCAACAGAAAGTAATTGTGCCGGCGATGTTTGTGATATTGTTTTTGGAGGAATCCTTAGTCTTAACGAATTAACTTTTGTGTCTTCTATTAATGCAACTTTTTTTACATTAATTCTTTCGCTTTCAGGTCCTTTTAGGTAATTATCTTCCCATTTCATTTTAACAGGGTCAACATCGGTAAATAAATTTTTACCTGTTGATATGTTTTTCCAAAATGTGTCAGGGTCGTCAGCACCCGGCAGTCTTGAGCTTATTCCAACAATTGCCATTTTACGTTCAAGCTCTTTTCTTCTTTTAGGAGGCTTGTAACTAGGAGCTTGCTCTATAATTGTATGGAAATTAACTCCGCCAAAACCACTTGTGGTGATTGCTGCATATTTACTTCCATTTTCTAGAGGTTTCCATTCTTGCAATTTAGTAGGAACTACAAGATTATCTGATTTTAATTTAGCGAGAGGTGTTAATTCTTTAAATGCCGGCATATGAGGAATTGTATTATTTTCCATTGCCAATATGGTTTTAATTAAACCGGCAATGCCTGCTGCAGCTTTTAAGTGTCCTATTTGAAATTTAACAGTACCTAAGTTTAATGGTTCACGCCCTTGTCTGTCGTCGCCATAAGTCATTGATATTGCATCGTACTCGTTTGCATCGCCTACAACAGTTGAAGTTGCGTGAGCTTCTAAAAATTGAATGTCTTTTGCTTCAACTCCTGAAACTTTTAATGCTCTTTTCATAGCAATAGAACGTTGCTTTGATGAAGGGTTGTATATGGCTTGTCCGGCACCATCGCTTGATGAGCCAATACCTTTTATTATGCTATGAATTTTGTCGCCATCGGCAATAGCATCTTCTAGTCGTTTTAATATAACAATTCCACCACCTTCGCCAATAACAAGACCGTTTGCATTTTTATCAAAAGGATTTGAAGCTCCGTTAACACTAAGACCTCCTAGTTTTGAGAATCCAATGTAAATTGCTGGGTTAATACCTAAGTCCACACCTCCTGCAATAGCAATTTTTGCATCGCCTGCTAATAATGCCTTACAAGCAACAGAAAGTGCTACAAATGATGAACCACAGGCTCCATCAACAACCATATTAAAGCCTTTAACACCAAATACTTGTGCTATTCTGTTTGGTATAGACGAAACAACGCCGCCAATAGTAGATATTGCAGGATGCCATTCATGACCTCTTTCCTGAACTGCTTTTGTGAAATCTTGGAATAATTCTTCTTTTTCTTTTTCATTTAGACCTAATTCATCAAGATATGGTGTAAACTTTCTGAAAAATTTTGTTCGGTTTATATATGCACTTACGTGAGCGTACTCATCAACACCACTTCCTCCAATTATGGTAATGGCATCTTCTAATTCTTTCGATTTTGGTTTGATTCCAGCATCTTCAAGGGCTTGTCTTGTAGCTTCAATACCAACTAATTGTGCCTTATCTACGCCTTCCAAGTTTTTTGGTGGAATACCGTAATCTAATGCATTAAATTTAAAATCTTTTAAAAATGAACCTGTTTTAGTTACACTTTTGTAATCATTTTTTTCTTTCGAAGTAAATGAGTCCATATGCCATAAATCATCAGGCATAGGTTTAATAAACTGTTTTCCGGATAAAATATTTTCCCAGTATTCTTCAACACTATTAGCTTCGGGAAAAACACATCCCATTCCTATAACAGCAATATCGTAACTTGACATATATTAATTTTATTAAAATTTTTATTAAAATTGTAAACTAATCAATACCAACTGTTTAGGAAACTATTTTAGTATCCTACATTTTATGTTATACTATAAATTAGTATTTAATCGCAAATTGTTGCTATTAATTATGCAAAATAAAACTGCAAAGGTATAAAATATATAGCTCATTTAGTAAGATTATTAGAAAGAAATTACTTGATAACTTATTTTAGTAAAAACTTCTATTACTAGTTTTTGTAAGTTATAATAAAAACAATTAACCCACATTATTCATACGTTTTTCTTTTTCTTAGACAAGGCGTCGAACCATGTAGCTGTATATGAATACTGCAAATGGTTTGCAAGGAAGTATCAGGAAAAGAAAATTTTGCCTTGATGCAAAATA
>CAMZKE010000048.1 GCA_947311115.1 uncultured Bacteroidales bacterium
CTAGTGGTACAATTTTTTCTAGAGCTAAATACTCATCAATTCCTGTGTATTCTTTTTTACTATAATCTTGTAATAATGAGAATTTTGTTGGACCAAAAAAGAACATAAAATCAGATTGTTTTACTTTATCACCTCTAAAGGGGACATCAATATTTACCGACATAGTTTTAATATATGCTGTATCCTGTTCCCAAATTGGTTTAGATGCAAGTTTAGCATCAGTAAATTGGTTTTTTGCTATTAAAATACTTGTAAAAAACTGGTCTTTAAATCCCACCCAACGTACTGCTATTCTTATATCTTCGCTATCTTCGCTAGTTTCGCTTAAATAAGAAACATCTTCTTGTTTAACTTTATAGTACACATTTGAATATGTATTTTCATTCTTAGCACTTCTTTCTTGCTTTGGGATATCCATTTGCCAGTTAAGCGATATATCTCCTACATTTGAAGCAATATCGTTATTTAATCCAACAAATTTTATACTATAATCTAAAAAATATGTGTTAGGTTTTAGGCTATAAATGTATTCGATGTATTTATTATCAGCAACTTTTGCTTTTACCGAAAGACTCTTTTTTTCGCCTGTTACTTTAATATCTTTTTTATTGTTAGCAATAAAAAATAAATCTTCGGTTTTAATATTTCTGTTTTGTGCAAAAAAAGTAAAATTAAATCTGCTTCGTTGCTCGTTAATTAAATTCACAGGAAGCGAATCAAATGTTTCGTAATTTTTTATAAACGCAGATACTATACGCCCTCCTTTTGATGATATTTTAATTTTAATTAAATTGTTTTCAATAGTATAATATTCTTCTTCTCCTTGTGCCGCATTAGCAAAAACACCATAAGCATCAACTAACTTATTGCTTTTAAGCGAATCGTTTGTTTCTGTGCCTGCAACACTAACAGTATCATTTTCTTGAGTTGTTGATTCGTGTAATTGAGCTTTTACAGACTCTGCTCTTTCTGTTTCTATTCTTGCAATTGAATCTTGTATAGCAATATTTTTTGCTTTTTGTGCTTGTAATTCAGCTTCTGTTGGTTGCATATAAAAGCTATATCCTATAAGAATAATACCTATTAATACAATACCAATAATCGAATTTTTATCCATCGGTATAATTTATAAAAAATTAAGTTTGCAAAGGTACATTTTTTATAGTGTAACTCAAAAATTGAATTTAAGAATAATTTATTACATTTGTTAGCTAAATTAAAATTAACACTGATGAAAATAAATAATTTATTTAAACTTGTATTTATTGCAGGTATTGTATTAATATCTAACACAATGAAAGCACAAAAAACAATAAGTGATAAAGATTTACAAGAAATAAAAAAATCTTACGATGCAAATAATTCTTATATGAAATCGGTAACAAATGCTGTTTCAAATAACGATATTAAAGATTTAGCTTTAAACAGGCAAAATGTTGCTATTACCGATGGCGAATTTAAATATAAGGTTGATGTAAAAGGAATTACTAACCAAAAAAGTTCAGGTCGTTGTTGGATGTTTACAGGTTTAAATGTATTACGTCCAAAGGTGCAAGATAATTTTAAAATTAATGAATTTTATTTTTCGCATAATTATTTGTATTTCTGGGATATATTAGAAAAATCGAACTTGTTTTTAGAGCAAATTATAGCTACTGCAGATAAAGATATAATGAGCCGAGAGGTGAATCATTTTTTTAAAAATCCGGTTAACGATGGTGGAGTTTGGAACTCGTTGGCAAATGTGATAACAAAATATGGAGCTGTACCAAAAAGTATAATGCCCGAAACACATTCAAGCAACAATACATCAACAATGATTCGTTTAATTAATCGTAAATTACGAGAAGATGGCTTGCAATTGCGTGAAGCACAAAATGCAGGAAATAAAGCTGTGCGTAATATAAAAATTAAAATGCTTGGCGATATTTATAAAATATTAGCAATTAATTTAGGTGAACCACCAACAAAATTTATGTGGAGATTTGAAGATAAAGATGGTAATTTAGGCGAATATAAAGAATATACACCAAAATCGTTTTTTGAGCAATCGGTTCCTGGATTTAAACAAAACGATTACGTTATGTTAATGAACGACCCAACTCGCGAATATTACAAGTTATACGAAATTGATATGGATAGAAATGTTATGGAAGGTCAAAACTGGAAATACATAAATTTACCTTCAAACGACATAAAAAAGTTTGCCATAGAAAGTATAAAAGCAAACGATGCAATGTATGCTTCGTGCGATGTAGGAAAACAATTAGAAAAAAAATCTGGTGTTTTAGACCCAAAGAATTTTGATTATGAAAGCCTTTTTGATGTAAAATTTGGAATGGATAAAAAACAACGAATTTTAACTGGCGAAAGTGGTTCATCTCACGGAATGGCACTTGTAGCTGTTGATGTTGATAAAGATGGTAAAGCAACAAAATGGATGTTTGAAAACTCGTGGGGCAGTTCTTATGGTCATAATGGTTATCTAATATTTACTGACGATTGGTTTAATGAGTATATGTTTAGAGTTGTAGTACTTAAAAAATATATTGATGCAAAAACACTTAAAATATTAGATCAAAAACCTACATTGCTTCCTGCTTGGGATCCAATGTTTAGTACTGATGATTAAACCCATAAATTTAAAAAAATAAATTATTCCGGAGAGTTTGCTTTTTAGTATTAAATATCTTAACCCGGATTTGTATTATTTGCGTGTTATTAAACAAATTAACTTCATTTTTGTTAAATTACATGAATAATGCGGGTTAATATGCTTAGGGTTAGCTCACTACCGGTTAGGACACATATAAAATACTATTATTTATAATTATATCTTGTTCGCTTGCGGTGAGGGGATTTATTCCTTGTCAGCCGTTATCATAACAAAAATATCTTCGTTAGGTTTTTTCATTAGGTATTGTTCTCTGGCAAATCGCTCTAAATTTTCTTTGTTGGTGCGTAACTCGTTTAAGCGTTTATTATTTTCTTCTATTTGATGTTTATAATAATTATTTTGTTCCTCTAAGTTACTAACTTCTTTTAATGCATCAATTCTATCAATCAATCTGTTTTCGTCTAAAAACGAAATCCAAATTACAAATAAAAATAATGCAATAATATACTTATTTTTAACGTATGGTTTAATAATATGCCAAATCTTTTTATAATCCATATATGCAAAGTTATTAGTAAAAATATGCAGTATCAAATATTGTTAATAAAATAAGCTTAATAAGCTTAAAATACCTATACACAGCATATTACTCTTGTTTATTATCTTTAGGTATAAATTTAAATTCACGTTCCGATTTTAAAATTGAAACTGTTTCATAAACAGTATATACCAAGTAAACCGCAAAAAAACTAAGTGTAAAAGAAATAATATTTGTTTTATTAATAAAAGCTACAATTGCTATAAAAGCCAGATATGATAATAATTTTATTCCCATAAACATCATAAATGTATTAACAAATATGGCAGGTCGTTTTGTCAACGATTTTAACATTGACCGGTGCGACAAAAGAGTAATTGCCAAAACATACATTAACATATATGGCATTACCGGATGAAAAAATTCAGGTTTAAACTTAAAAAAAACGATATAGCCAATACCTACTAACCCAAATGTTATTAAAAATATTATAATTACAAATTTTTTATATAACTTCTCTACCTTTTCCATTTATTTAGAGTATTCTTTCAAAAGTTCTGCCATTTGTGTTTGTAGGTCTTTAGCTTTTGTACCTGCTATCTGTGCAAAATTTTCTGTATTATCGGCATATATAATACCTCTACTTGAGTTAACCAATAAACCACAATCTTTATTCATGCCATATTTTGCAACTTCCTCTAGACTACCTCCTTGTGCACCAATACCGGGTACAAGTAAAAAATGCTTTGGTACAATTCGTCTAACATCAACAAGCATTTCTGCCTTTGTTGCACCAATAACATACATCATATTTTCTTTATTTCCCCACTTTCGTGATGTTTCGAGTACGTTTTCAAAAAGTTTTATATTATCGTCTTGCATAAATTGAAAATCGTACGCTCCTTGATTTGATGTTAATGCCAAAAGAATAATCCACTTATTATTGTACGATAAAAAAGGAGTAACGCTATCTTCGCCCATATACGGAGCAACTGTAACACTATCAAAGTTCATATTTTCGAAAAATGCTTTTGCGTACATTTTCGATGTATTTCCAATATCGCCACGTTTAGCATCGGCAATAATAAATGCTTCAGGATAGTTTTCATTTAAATATTTAACTGTTTTTTCTAAACTTTGTAAACCTGTAATACCCATACTTTCATAGAACGCTAGGTTTGGTTTGTATGCTATAGTATATTTTATTGTTGCATCAATAATTTGTTTGTTGAACTCAAAAATTGGGTCGTCAAAACTCATTAAATGCTCAGGTATTTTGGTAATATCGGTATCTAAACCAACACATAAAAAACTTTGCTTCGCTTTTATATTATTAACTAAATCTGTATAATTCATTTCAAAAAAAGTTCTACTTTCAACTAATTAAATCATTCCGCTTTCTTTTAATCGCTCTGTGTTTTCGGCCATTTGTAGTTTGTCAATTATTTCTTGAATATCGCCATTTATTATAGCATTTAAGTTATATAATGTGAGGTTGATTCTGTGATCGGTAACTCTACCTTGAGGCCAGTTATAAGTTCTAATTTTTGCAGAGCGGTCGCCTGTAGAAACCATTGTTTTACGTTTTGCCGAAATCTCATCTAAATATTTTTGATGTTCAATTGCATAAATACGTGAACGTAACTCTATCATTGCTTTATCCAAATTTTTAAGCTGAGATTTTTGGTCTTGGCAAGTAACTACAATTCCGGAAGGAATATGAGTTAATCGAATAGCCGAATATGTTGTATTTACTGATTGTCCACCAGGTCCTGATGAGCAATACGTATCTTTACGGATATCGCCTGCATTTAGCTCAATATCAAATTCTTCAGCTTCAGGTAATACAGCAACCGATGCTGCTGAAGTATGTACACGACCTTGGGTTTCGGTTTGCGGTACACGTTGTACTCGATGTACACCGGATTCGTATTTTAATATACCATATACTCCAGAACCTTTTACCTCCATTACAATTTCTTTATAACCGCCAGATGTACCTTCGGTAATACGTGTTATTGAAGTTTTCCAACCTTTACTTTCAATATATTTTGTGTACATACGAAATAAATCGCCTGCGAAAAGACTTGCCTCGTCTCCACCTGTACCTGCACGAATTTCAAGGATTGCATTTTTATCATCTTCGGGGTCGGCAGGTAATAGAAGGAGTTTTATTTCATCTTCAATAGGTTCAACTTTGCCTGATAATTCATCTAACTCCATTTTTGCCATATCACGCAATTCTTCGTCAGATTCTTCGGCTATAATTTCTTTTGCATCAGTAATATTGCTAAGTAGTTCTTTATACTCTTTATATTTACCAATAATAGGTTCTAAATTTTTATATTCTTTGTTTAACTTAACATACCTTTTCATATCGGAAATAATGTCCGGGTCGGTAATTAATTCAGAAACTTGTTCGAAGCGAATTTTTACTCCTTCGAGTCTTTCTAATATCATATTGTTTGCCATGATAACCTACTGTTATTAAATTTCTTATTCAATTATGAATAACAAATAATTCAAATTTTTATTTTATTAATAATTAAATTCTCCGTATTCGCTTTTTATTGTAAGCTTTTTGCCTTTGTTTTTATAACAACTACCAACAATTTTTGCTTCAATATTAAACGATTCAGAGATTTTAATAATATCTTGAGCGTATTTTTTTGGTAAATAAATTTCAAATCTATGTCCCATATTAAATACCTTGTACATTTCCTCCCAAGAAGTTTTTGATTCTTCCTGTATTGTTTTAAAAAGTGGAGGAACATCAAACATATTATCTTTTACAATATGTAGATTGTTTACAAAATGTAACACTTTTGTTTGTGCTCCACCTGAGCAATGTATCATTCCGTGAATATTTGAACGATACTTATCTAATATTTTTTTAATAACAGGAGCATAGGTTCTTGTTGGGGATAGAACCATTTTACCGGCATCAATGTCTAGTCCATCAATTTTATCGGTAAGTTTTTTGCTTCCAGAGTAAACTAAATCATCAGGAATACTATTATCGTAACTTTCAGGATATTTTTCAGCTAAGTATTTTGAGAATACATCATGACGAGCAGAAGTTAGTCCATTGCTACCCATACCTCCATTATATTCTTTTTCGTAGCTTGCTGTTCCGTAAGATGATAAACCAACAATTACATCACCATCAGCAATTTTTTCATTTGTAATAACATCATTACGTTTCATACGAGCAGTTACCGTACTATCAACAATAATTGTACGCACTAAATCTCCAACATCGGCAGTTTCGCCTCCTGTTGCATAAATTTCAACGCCCATATCTCTAAGTTCTGCTAAAAGCTCTTCAGTACCTTCAATAATTGCAGAAATAACTTCACCAGTAATAAGGTTTTTATTTCTTCCAATTGTTGATGATACCAATATATTATCGACAGCACCTACACAAAGAAGGTCGTCAATATTCATAATAAGTGCATCTTGTGCAATACCTTTCCAAATAGATACATCTCCTGTTTCTTTCCAATACATATAGGCTAATGCCGATTTTGTACCAGCACCATCAGCATGCATAATATTACAATATTCTGCATCGCCTGCTAAAATATCAGGAATTATTTTACAAAATGCATTTGGAAAAATACCTTTATCAATATTCTTAATTGCATTATGTACATCTTCTTTCGAAGCAGAAACACCTCTTTGATTATATCTTAAATCTTGTGCCATTATATTTACAATATTAAATACAAAAAACGCCCCTTGTTTTTAGGAACGTTTTTCATAATAATCTATTTTTTTAAATTTTTATTCGTCTATACTTTCTTCAACAGCGTTTCCTTCGTTACCTGCTCCCGGTTCGTTTACCGATGGTTTAGAAACATAGTCAGTTCTTAGAATTTTAAATTCTGTTCTACGATTTAATTGATGAGCAACCTCTTGTTCTTCAATTGTTTCGAGTCTTTTAACATACGATTCTGTTAACACATCGCCAGGTTGTAAAAATTCGTAACGTTCGTTATCTTCTTTTGTTACTTTTGCCGGGTTTTCTTCACCATAACCTTTAGCGGTCAATCTATCGGCTTCAATACCTTTAGATATTAAATATTTAACAACTGTTTCGGCACGAGCTTGAGATAATTTTTGGTTCATTTCGTTTGAACCTCTAAAGTCAGTATTTGCTGATAATTCTATAGTAATATTATCATTATCTTTTAATATTTCAACAAGTTTATCGAGAGATACAAAAGATTCCGGTTTTAAATCAGGTTTAGCATAAACATAGAATACATTATCCATTTTAATAACTTTCATAAATGGCTTCATTATAATATCTTGCTTGAAATCTTTATTTTCTTCAATTCCTTTTGTTGATTCTCCACCTTTACCTTTAAAATAATCAGGCTTTTCTGTAAATATTTGATAATCGGTTGAAGGTTTTAATTTAAATTTATATGAACCATCTGCTTCAGAAACCATTTCTTCTTCAGTACCATCGCTACCTTTAAGAACTACTTTAGCACCAACAATAGGTTGGTTAGTTTTTTCGTCAAGTACAATACCTGATATGGTAAATTTTAATGCAGGCAATGTAAATTCATAAATATCATCATCTCCTTTTCCTCCTTTACGTGAAGAGGTTAAGTAGCCTTGCTCTTTTGTTCCTTTAAATACAATACCAAAATCATCAGCATTTGAATTTATCGGATATTTCATATTAGAAACTTTCCATTTTCCTGTTTTTCCGTCAGGTACAGCTTTAAATATATCTAAGCCACCCATTCCAGGATGATAGTCTGATGCAAAATATAATTCACCATTTTTTCTGATATATGGAAACATTTCGTTTCCAGGAGTATTAATCTCAGGACCAACATTAACAGGCTCTGACCATGGGCTATTTTTCTTTTTCTTAGTCATTTTCCAAATATCAGCACCACCATAACCTCCCGGTAAATTTGCTGCAAAATACAGGGTTAAATCGTTACCTGAAACTGATGGGTGAGAAATCCATAACGAATCTCCTGCGCCTGGTATTTCAATAAGCTCAGGTTCGCCATAACTTTGACCTTTACGAGTAGTTTTATATATTTTACAACCCATGTTTTTATTTTTTTCAACAGCACAACGAGTAAAATATAAGCTACTTCCTTTTAAGTTAAGTGATGAAGCACCTTCGTCGTCATCAGTATTTACAGGGGGTCCAATAGATTTAGGAGCTGCCCATTTACCTTTTCTATCACGAGTAGTTTTATATAAATCGTAAAAGCCTTTTCCTGTTACTTTATTATTTTTTGCACCTTCAGTACTTGGTCTGTTTGATGAAAAAAGAACTACTCTATAATCTTTTTTTCCAAAGAAAGGACACATATCACTTTCCGGAGAGTTCATTAAAGGCATATTTTCAACCTCGTATCTGGTTGGCTTTTCAATCCATTTTGCAGCAAGTTCGCAAGATTGCACACCTAGTTTACCTCGCTTATCTCCCGGTACAAGTTTTTGATACTTTTTATATTCTTTTATAGCAGACTCAAACTTACCATTCATTTTCTTGCAATCAGCATAATATAAAACAGCAAGAGGGTCAGGGTATTTAACCATTATCGCTTTTCTAAACCATAGTTCTGCCGATTTTGGCTCGTTCATTTCTTTGTAACAAACAGCTGTGCGAAATACAATCTCTGCTTTTTTTGCATTATCCTTGCATTTTACATAAGCTTTTTTGTACCAATCAATAGATTCTGCATACATCTCGTAATCGTATGCTGATTCTGCTTTTTGTAATTCTTTTTTTTGAGCAAAACTTACTATGCTCATTAAAAGTGTAAGACTTATTATTATTAAATTCCTCATTATTATAGAATAATTTATTTTACGTGAAATTTTAAGGCAATAAAAATAGTAAAATTCTTTATATATATGAAACCTTTAATACTTTATTAACAATTTATTGACAATTTTGTTGTTTTATGTGATGAACAGCAAACTACAATCTTTGCCTAATCGCCTCATAAACAGCTATAGATGTGGCAACTGAAACGTTTAACGATTCAATTGTGCCATACATTGGAATTTTAACTTTTTCGGTAGATTTATTTAAAATTTCACGAGTAATACCTTTTTCTTCGTTTCCCATAACAATTACAGTAGGTAGTTTAAAATCTACATCGTAAAATTGTTTATCAGCTTTTTCTGTTATAGATACTATTTGTAATCCATAATCTACAAGATAATCTACTGTTTGGTATAAATCGCGAGCTCTACAAACAGGAATTTTGTGTAATGCCCCTGCCGATGTTTTTACTGCATCGGCTGTAGCCATTGCAGAGCCTTTTGCGGGGATAATAATTGCATCAACTCCTGCAACTTCGGCAGTACGTGCTATTGCTCCAAAATTACGTACATCGGTAATCTTATCTAAAAGTAAAAGTAATGGTGTTTTTCCTGTGTCAAAAATATTAGGTAATAAATCTTCTATATCGAAATAAGCTATTTCGGAAACATAAGCAATTGCACCTTGATGGTTTCGTTTTGTTACTCTGTCAATTTTTTCTAAAGGTACTCGTTGTACAGGAATTTTACATTTCTTTGCATTCTCACGTAGTTCTTTTGCTAAATGACCGTTTGCATCGTGTTTTATTAATATTTTATCAATGTTTTTACCGGCTTCTATTGCTTCGTTTATTGCGTGTATTCCGTATATTAAGTCCATAAGTAATTGAAAGTTAAAAGTTGAAAGTTAAAAGTTGAGAGTTAAAATATTTTATATTTTTTACTTGCTCCTTTTTACTTTGAACTTATTTATAGATTTTCTTCTAAAAAATTAAGTAATTTGGTAAATAAATAATAACGTGTGTTTCCTCCATATATTCCATGATTTTTATTAGGATAAACCATTAAATCGAATTGCACATCATTTTTTATAAGGTTTGTTATTAATTCTGCAGAATTCTGAAAATGTACATTATCATCTGCCATGCCGTGCATTAATAATAAACTGCCTTTTATTTTTTCAGTATGATTTATTGGTGAGTTATCGTCGTAACCATCGGCATTAGCTTGTGGTAAACCCATATAACGCTCTGTATAAATTGAATCGTAAAAACGCCAATTTGTAACCGGAGCAACAGCTATTGCTGTTTTAAATACATCGGCTCCTTTTTCTAAACAAAGGGTACTCATATAACCACCATAGCTCCAACCTTGAATGCTTATTCGTTTTTCATCAGCATAAGCTAATTTGCCTATATATTTAGCGGCTTCTATTTGGTCTTTGCTTTCGTATTTACCTAGCTGTCCGTAGGTTAACTTTTTAAATTCTGCACCTCTACCTCCTGTTCCTCTGTTGTCAACGCAAACAACTAAGTATCCTTTTTGTGCTAATAGCTGATGCCAAACGGCATTGTAATCCCAACTATCTTTTACTTCTTGCGAACCCGGCCCTCCGTATAAATACATATATACAGGATATTTTTTCGAGTTAGCAAAATTTGCGGGTTTTATCATCCATCCATTTAACTCAACACCCTCAGATGTTTTAAATTTAAAGAATTCTTTTTTAACAAAATTATACGATTTCATTAAATCAACAACTCGTTTATTGTCTTGAAGCACTCTAATTTCTTTTCCTTTATTTGTGTTTAAAGTAATAAAATTTGGTGTGTTTGCGTTTGAATAAAAGTCGATATAATATTTAAAGCTTTTACTAAAATCGATGTTATGGGTGCCTTTTTTTGTAGTTAATTGTTTTTTATTTGTTCCATCTTTTTTTATTGAATAAAGTTGACGTTCAAGTGGCGAGTTTTCTGTTGATGTAAAATACACCAAATTTGTTTTTTTATCGTAACCTAAAAACTCATCAATATCAAAATTTCCTTTTGTAATTTGATTAATTAATTTTCCTGTTTGTAAACTATATAAGTACAGGTGTTTAAAGCCATCTTTTTCTGATGATATTATGAAATTTTTTCCGTCATCAAGAAAAGTTAAATCATCGTAAAGTTCAATATATCGTTTATCCTCCTCTGTATAAATTACATTTGATTTTCCGGTTTTACTATCAGCCAAGAGTAATTCAAATTTATTTTGTAAACGGTTTAACCGTATAAAACTTAATATGTTATCGTTTTTTGTCCATTTTATTCGAGAAATGTATTGGTCTGTTTCTTCTCCAATGTCAACTTTTATATTTTTTTTGGTTTCAATATTATAAATATGTACTTCAACTGTTGAGTTTGTTTCGCCTGCTTTAGGGTATTTGAATTTGTATTCTTTTGGGTAAAGAGTTCCGTAATATGTCATATCAAACTCTTTAACTTTACTTTCGTCGAAACGTATATATGCAATATTTTTACCGTCAGGCGACCATTCAAATGCTTTTGAAAAACTAAATTCTTCTTCGTAAACCCAGTCGGGAGCAGCATTTATAATTTTATTCCACTCGCCATCTGTAGTTACTTTTATAGTCTGTTTTTTTACTAAATCTTGATAGTACAAATTATTTTTGTAAACAAATGCAACTTTATCGGCTAAAGGCGAAAAATTTGCAAGCTGTATTTTTTTATCGTAAATTTTAATTATTTGTTTTGTTTGCAGGTCGTAAACATAAAAATTTGCGGTAAACGAATGGCGGTAAATTGGTTCAACATCATTTGTAATTATTAGTTTTTTTTCATCAGAGCTAAACTCATAATTAGTAAATGCATTAGGTATATTGTTACCTTTTACTTGCGATAAATCAAAAATTGTTTCAATTTCTTTTCCTGTTTTATAACTATATTTTACAATTTTATTTCCAACTTGAGTTGTGTAAAACAGTCCATCGTTCATTGAACGAATACCGGAAACTGTTGATGGGTAAAAGCTGTATTTTTGCCATACATCTTCTAAGGATAATTTTTGAGAAAAAGAAACGCTTGTTACTATAACAAGTACTAAAAATAATGCTACTTTTTTCATTGTGTGATTTTTTATTCAATATTTATATCAATATCGCCTTGGTCGGAGGCGTCTGTTTTGTTTAAAAATTCTTCAATTTCTTTGGCTGATAATTTTTTAACATTTGTTACAATAAAATTATCTGAAATAAAATTACCAAGTTGATTACATTCTTCAATTGCGGAAGAAAATAATTGTTTTATATTACTTTCAAGAGGTATTAGTGCGGTTAGGGTTACAAATTTATCTAATATATTAAACTCTTCTATTTCGCTGTTTGTGTTTGCAAAAGAATATTCTACTTCGCTTTTAATAAGTTTGACTTGCGATTGTGAAAACCCCTCGCCATTTTCGGAAATAAATACCACAAAATATCGTAGCTTCTGACCTTTACCACCCATTCCTGTAGAAATAAACACCTGATTTTCCTCCAATAGACTCCCTTGAATTAACATCCTGCTTTCTTGATAAGCCATGGCTGTCCAATCAAAAAGCTCTTTTCCTTGTTGATATTCTTTATATTTTTCAATTATTCTAAATGCTTTTGGCTCGTCAATTCCGGCTAAGAGTACAATGATTTCCTTTTTTTCGTTAATAGAAACTCTATCATCGTAAAGTAAGTCAGCTTTTTCTATAATATCAATTTCGTTTTTACGCGATAAATCCTTAGCAAATTTAAAGTACTCCATTTGAGTATCAATATCAATTTCCTCCTCTAATACACTGAAGTTTTCAGGTATTCTACCAAGAAACGATTGTAATTTATCTTGAATATTCTCTTCTCCGCCTATAAATTCTTCCTCTTCTTCATCCATTGATTAAGCTGTTTTGAAAGTGCAAATATAATTAATTTTTGTTAGATAATAGCTTTGACGCGTGAGATTTGAATTTGCTTGGCATATTGTTTTTATAAATATTTCTTTTGTGAAAAAGTATAGCTCAATATCAGATATACTATTAATCCGCATTATCCATGTAATTTAATAACCGAACTTTCGCACCCAATATAATCAGTATATACAATATTTAAATCTGCCTCTCGTATGTATATAAAAGAGACCGTTTAACCCTAATTATTCATGCTTTTTTTACAAATTATACAATTTAGGTTTATTGCATAGAATTTAGGTATTCAAATTTGCAAAAAAACCGCCAATAGAAAAATTCTATTAGCGGTTTTTTTAGACAAACTTATTTGTCTAATATTCTAAATATACTTTAGATTAAACCATACCTGTAAAGCCCATAAATGCCATAGCAAGAATACCAGCTGTTACTAAAGCTGCAGGAATACCTTTCATACCTTTAGGTACATTCATAAGGTCTAAATGCTCGCGTAAGCCGGCAAATATTATTAAAGCTAAACCAAAACCTACACCTGTAGCTACAGCAAAAACTGTTGATTGCATCAGGTTCATTTGTTTTTGTATAACAAGTAATGCCACACCTAAAACAGCACAGTTAGTTGTAATAAGAGGCAAAAACACACCCAATGCCTGATACATAGAAGGGCTTACTTTCTTAAGTATTATTTCAACCATTTGTACAAGTGCTGCAATTACAAGAATATAACTAATAGTTTTTAAGTAGGGTATTCCAAAAGGTACAAGTAAAAATGTATTAATTAAATAAGTAACAACTGTTGCAATTGTCATTACAAAAATAACAGCACCTGTCATACCAACCGATGTAGATATTTTATTTGACACTCCTAAGAATGGACATACTCCAAGAAACTGAGCTAATAATATATTATTAACAAATATTGCTGATATTATAATTACAAAATATTCCATAATTTAATGTTTTAAGCTTTTTTTAATTTATTTATTATTGCAATAATATAACCAAGAGCAATAAATGCACCCGGTGCAAGAATAAATATTAACATTCCATCGTTATCTCCAATAAATTTATAGCCAAAAATGGCACCACTACCAAGAATTTCTCGAGTACTTCCTAAAATTACAAGGGCAAAAGTAAAACCAAGCCCCATTCCTAAACCATCAATAATTGATGCTACAACACCATTTTTAGATGCAAACGACTCTGCTCTACCAAGTACAATACAGTTAACCACTATAAGAGGAATAAATAGTCCTAACTGCTCGTGTAATGCAGGTAAGTAACCGGCCATAAGAAGGTCAACAATAGTTACAAACGATGCAATAATTACAATAAATGCAGGAATACGAACTTTATCAGGAATAATATTTTTAACAGCCGAAATTGCTAAGTTAGACATAACAAGTACAAAAGCAGTTGCAAGTCCCATGCCCATTCCGTTTATTGCCGATGTGGTTGTTCCAAGTGTTGGACACATACCAAGCAACAATACAAATACTGGATTTTCTTTCAAAAACCCTTTAGTAAAATTTGCAAAATTATTCATATTTACCTCCGTCTTTTAAAGTATTATATGCTCTGTTTATTGCATCTAAAAATGCTCGTGATGAAATTGTTGCAGCTGTAATCGCATCAATATCGCCACCATCTTTCGATACTTTAATTTTTGTATCTTTAGGATTTTTTCCAATAATACACCTACCCGGTTTTGCTTCGTTACTAAACCAAGTTGGCATTTTACTACCTAAGCCGGGTGTTTCGGCATGTTGTAATACACTATATCCATTTATTACACCTTCGCTATTAAATCCAACCATAACCACAATTAAACCACTAAAGCCTTTCATTGTATACGATTTTACAGCATAACCAACTGTTTTATCACCTTTCTTTGCAGGATAAATTTCTATCGAGTCCATGCCTGAAACTGCTTCAGAAGCAGGTAATTTAAACATATCTGCATTTGGATCGTTATCGAAAGCAGGAGCAACTTTTGCTATAGCATCAAGTTTCTTTTTTAATGCGGCTTTTTCAATAGGTTCTTTTGTTACATTGTAAACAGAAGCTAATGAATATGCAGCAATTAACGAAACCACTGTTAACACTATCACCATATTGGTGAATGTTGATTCTAATTTTTTAGCCATTATTTTTTTACCTCCCCAAATCTTTTAGGTTTAACATAAGTATTTATTAATGGTACAAAAGCATTCATAATAAGAATTGCAAACGATACTCCCTCAGGATATGCACCAAATACTCTAATTAAAACAGTTAGTACACCTATTCCAATACCAAAAATAATCATTCCTTTATGTGTCATTGGCGATGTAACCATATCGGTTGCCATAAAAACAGCACCTAACATTGCACCACCTGTAAATAAGTGAAATAATGGACCGGCATAAGCCTCTGGATTAGCAAAATGTAAAATACCGCTAAATACTGCTATTGTACCAAGCATTGTAACAGGTATATGCCACGATATAATTTTTTTGAACAATAAAAAGGCTCCTCCAAGAAGAATAGCTATAGCAGAAACTTCACCAAGCGAACCTCCAACATGTCCTATCATCATATCAAGTGTTGATGGAATTTTCTCCATTAAGCTACTTAAACTTTCACCGTTTTTTAAGCCCTCTTTAATTAAAGCAAGTGGTGTTGCAGCTGTTTCTGCATCAACCATTGAAAAGTTAAGTACACTTATTTTAGGCCAAGTTGTCATTTGCACCGGAAACGATACAAGTAAAAACACACGACCAACAAGTGCAGGGTTAAAAGGATTTTGCCCCAAACCACCAAAAGTCATTTTTCCAACTCCAATTGCAACAAGTACACCAATTAGAATTATCCAAATAGGTAAATTACTTGGCATATTAAATGCGAAAAGCATACCTGTAATAATTGCAGAACCGTCGGTTATTGTTGGCTCTCCTTTTATTAAGAATTTTTGTATTAGGTATTCAAACCCCACAGCAGCTAATACTGAAATAGCTGTTACTCTCACTGCATCTAATCCGAAAAAGTAGAAACCTACTAACATTGCCGGAATCATAGCTAAAATAACACCGTACATTTCTTTTTTTACGGAGTTACCGCCATGAACATGCGGTGATAATGATACTTTTAAAAAATTTCCCATTTTTAAATCAATTTATTTTTGATTTCTTTGTCTAATTATTTTTCCTACCTCTGCTTTACCTAAGCGGATATAATCTAAAAGAGGGCGAGTTGCCGGACATGTATAACTACACGAGCCACACTCAATACAATCTAAAGCTCTTTCCTCTTCCACTTTTTCGTAATTTTGCTTTTCGGTTACAGTCATAAGTAAATATGGCTCTAATCCCATAGGGCAAACAGTAACACATTTAGCGCAACGAATACAAGGATTAATTTTTTCTCGTTTCGATTCTTCTTCTTTAAAGATAAGTACCCCTGAACTTCCTTTTGTAATAGGCACATCGGTACGTGAAAGTGCTTTCCCCATCATTGGGCCACCACTTACAACTTTACCTGTATCTTCGGGTAAACCACCAGCTGCTTCAATTAGTACGTCGGTTGAAGTTCCTACTCGCACCATAAAGTTTGATGGTTGCTTAACACTTTTACCTGTTACCGATACAACACGTTCAAACAAAGGTTTATTTTTTTGTACTGCCTCGTAAACTGCAAATGCTGTTCCTACATTTTGAACAACACAACCAACATCAAGTGGTAAACCTCCTGATGGTACTTCGCGGTTTAGTACTGCTTTTATTAATTGCTTTTCGCCTCCTTGCGGATATTGAACTTTTAATGCAACAACCTCAATTCCGTTATAATTATTAGAAAGTTTTGTTAAATGCTCAATTGCATCAGGTTTATTATTTTCTATTCCTATAATGGCTTTATTAACACCTGTTGCTTTCATTAAAACAGAAATACCAACCATTATTTCCTCGCCTTTTTCCATCATAAGTTGATGGTCAGCTGTTAAATAAGGCTCGCACTCAACTGCATTTATTACTAAATGTTCGGCTTTTTTTCCATCAGGAATTGAAAGTTTAACATGAGAAGGGAAAGTTGCACCACCAAGTCCAACAATACCCATTTCTGAAACTTTTTTAACAATCTCTTCTTTACTTAAAGTGATGTCTTTTTTTAATTCATCAGAACGGTCTATTGTTTCCATCCACTCGTCGCCGGCAACATCAATAATAATAGATGTACGACGATATCCTGAACTATCAAAAACCTCATCAATTTTTTTAACCTTTCCTGAAACTGATGAATGAATATTTGCTGATACAAAACCACCTGCTTGAGCAATTAATTGACCAACTTTTACTTCATCGCCACGTTTAACAACTACCTTTGTAGGTGCCCCAATGTGCTGGCCTGTTGGTATTGTTACCGTTTTAGGAAGCGGTAATGTTTCTATTTTTTTTCCTTTGGAAAACTTATTTTCCGGTGGATGAACTCCACCTACTGGAAATGTTTTTAACATACCTATATTAGTTTATAGTTAAAAGTTTAAAGTTCATAATGTGTTTACTCATTATTTGAACTTTTATCTTCGTTATTATTCTCTTTTTTCTCATCAGCTTTAGGAGCTTCTTCCTTTTTTGGCTCTGCCTTAGGAGTTGCTTCCTTCGCTTTTTCAACCAAATTAACTTTTGGTTCGGCTTTGGTTACAGGTTTAGTTGTAGCTTCACCTTCTTTTTTTGCAGGTTTTGCCTTTCGCAAAGGGAAGTTGATTTCGTGTATTGCTCCGGTTGGGCATACAGATACGCAAGCTCTACAAAGTACACAAGCATTATAATCGATATAAGCTTTATTATTTGCCATTGTAATAGCATCGTACTTACATTCTTTAAAACACTTGCTACAACCAATACAAGCAACATCACAAGCTTTTTTAGCAGGTGCACCTTTGTCGGTATTCATACAGGAAACGTAAATACGTTTGCTCTTTTTTCCTTTGTTACGAAGTTGAAAAAGGTCTTTCGGACAAGCTTCAACACAAGCTCCACAGGCTGTACAAGCATCTTCGATTACAACCGGCAAACCTGTTTCTTTATCCATATACATTGCATCGAAACCGCAGGCATCAACACACTCGCCTAAACCTAAGCACCCATGTGTACAATCGGTATCGCCACCATAAGTGTTTGCTGCAATTGTACAATTTGCTGCACTGTCAAATTCGCTAGTACGTTTTCTGTTTGCAGATGAGCCATTACAAAGTAAAACTGCTACTTGTGGCTCTTTTGCATCAACTGTCATACCAAGTACGCTAGCAACAGCTCCCATAGTATCGTTACCTCCTACCGGACAAAAAAGAGTACTAAGGTCGTCTGTTTTAACACAAGCCTCAGCAAAATTTCTACAGCCAGGGTATCCACAACCACCACAGTTTGCACTTGGAAGAGCTTCTTCAACCTCATCAATACGAGGGTCTTCAAAAACTTTGAATTTTTGTGCAACAAAATACAATATTACAGCAGAAATGGCTCCAATACCGCCCAATGTAATAATAGTGTATAAAATAACGTCGTTCATATTTATATTTGTTTATGTACGAAAAATGAAAATTCTTTTTTTATTACATTTTGTAATAAATATATGGTAAAATAATAAGGCACTAATGTTAATAATGAAACTAAACCCACTAAAAGTTCGTTATTGCTATAATTAGATAGTGTAATAAGTGTAATAAATAGTATTAAGAATGGTAAAACATATCCTAAAAATAAAGCTTTAAATCCTGTAGATTCTTTTAATGCAACATCAACCATTTCGCCAATTTTTAGCACACCTCCGTAATTATCTATTTCAATAATTTTTTCTTTTACATCAGATGTACTGCACGATTTATTAAGTTGACACGAAATACATTGTGCTTTAGAAACTATGCTAACTTTTATTTTGCCATCAGCAGTTACTTCTTGTACAATTCCGCTTTGTGATACTTCTTGTTTTGCCACTTTAGTTTAAATTTTAAACAATGCACAAAAGTAAATATGTTAAATAAATTTAAGAATGTTTTATAATGTTTGTTTGTAATTTATTTTTATTTTAAATAAGAGTGATTTGTGTTATTTATTAAATGATTACAATTTAATTAGATAAGGTATCATTGTTTTTGTATAGCTTTCTCCTTCAGGGTCAACAGTATTTGAACGTCTTATAGGAGCTAAACCAATAACCTCTTTTTTGAAGCTAAGAGTTTGTTTATCAAGAAACCAATTTTCAACAAAAATAATTCCAACAATTTCTGACGCATCAGGTTCGTATTCAAGAACTGTTGTTTTAAAATTACCTGGTGTTACTTCCATCTGTATTGTGTCAGAACTTGCACCTAATGCATATTTTACTTCATCAAAAGATAATTTTGTATCATCATAAAAATCGTAAACATCTTTTTTGTTTTTATACGCATAGTCTAAAAGATATTTAGAAAATTTTAATACATCTAAGCCATTGATAAAGTTTGGAATTTCTGCATTAAAATAAAATGCTGTTGTTACTTTATCTGCAATTTTTTCAAAATTCTTACTATTGTTATCGTTTATAACTTTATAAACTAAAGATTTTGATTTCTTTGTTGAATCAACCGTGCCATCACTTAACATTTTATAATACTCTCTAACAGGTAAATATTCATTTATTTGTTTTGTAAACGAGAAATTATCTGCATTAAACATCCAATTTTCTTTAAAGAATAAACCTTCCACTTGTTCTGTTTTTGCAGGATGTACTATTAATGTGTCTAAATAATTGCCATTTCCTAAATCAATTTGCATTGAGTCTTTTATCTCTCCCAAATTTGAGTTTATATCATCAATACTCATTAATGTTGTATCGCCCTCATCAACAGTATTAACAGTAACTTTTTCGCTTATAGCAATATCCAAAATAGTGCTAATAACTTTGTTATCGGTTACCGATTTTACCCAATCTGGATTATCATTATTAGCAATATTTATATAGTCTTTTACAACTACTTCTGATGGTAATAAATCATTACTTTTTGAGAGGTCTGTATTTGTATTTGTATTTGTATTTGTATTTGTTTTTGGTGTTTGTGTGCATGAAAACAGAAAAAGTGTGCTTAATACTAGTAAATAGATTCGGTTCATAATATATCTTTAAATTTGTTACATTTATTAATACGTGCTAAAATAGTATTTTTTTTTATATAAAAGAAAATTATATAAATGTATTGTTCAGGGCAAACTCATACAATAGTAAAATGCGTGGCAATCTCTCGTTTCAATAAATGGATTATTATGACGCTACATTCCTAGTAACGACGGTTAAATAATTGTTCTTTCTTGTATTTAAAGAAACTTTTATAAATAGTTAAATTTAATTAAAGAAAGAATTTGTATATTTGTATTTTAATTAAAGAAATATTTTATATGGCAATAAAAAATATAATTAACCTGCATTATAAGACTTTAGAAAAAGTAGCAAAAAATATCTAACTAAATTCTAATAAACACCATATTGGTGATATTCAGAATTTTACCAATTTAGTTAGATGGAATATTTCAATCGTAAAATTTTTGGAAATATCGAAAATAACAAGTCAAATTGATTTTATTTTTAATTTCTAAAATTTTCAACAAAAATACAGGTCATTTTTGACTAAATTTAAGTTATTTTTTTAGAATAAAATGTCATTTTTCACAATTAGACATAGCTATCCCAAGCTTGTTATTTTTTTTACAAAACAACAAGCATTATTGTGTTATAATTTGTCGGAATAAATCCTTGTAAACAAAAGCTTTAAAGAGTTGATAATAGATTCTTTTTTTAGTAATTTTTATACTCGCACCAAGCTTTAACAGATATGTTCTTATTGAACTAATTTGCCATTTTTTTGCTGTTTCAACATTTGTTTTCTTTATTTTTTGTTTGATTAATAAAAACATTTCGTAAGCAAGACTACTTATAAAAAGTCGAAAAAAATTAGCCCATTATCTATGGTTTGATAATCGGTCTGAAAAGCACATATTTTTTACTTCTTTTATTCTATTTTCACTTGCTTCTCCACATTTTACATAAAAATCAAAATAAATTTCTTTGGCTGTTTTATTTTTTATATTGCTGGCAAAATACCTTATATTCATACCTTTACCAGTGCTTTCAACTTTTGCATAGCATTTTTGTGGTTTATGCCAACTTTTAGCTGCATAAGTAAAACTTATAAATTCTTGATGTTTTTCATCTTTTGCTAAATAAGTTTCTTTTACATTTTTTTCTGTTTCTTGTGTTTGCTTTTTCAAAACTTCATTACTTGCTATTCCTGTAGCATATAACAAACCGTAATCATCAACTAATTTATATAATTCTGCACCACTAAAACCACTATCGGTTCTTATGGTAATTTTCATGTTTGGATATTTGTTTCTTATTTTTATTATTACTCGTTTTAAAAGTGAAACATACCATTTGTTTGAATGACTGTTACCAGGTCGTAATACAGGAAGTAATATTTGGTCTGTATCTCCATCATGAAAAAATAATTCATTTAACATAAATTGACCGTAGTAACCATTAAACATTGACAATTGTTGATTTCCGTAAGTTGGGTCATCTGTTGCATCAATATCAATTATTATGCTTTTTCTCCCTTTCAAACTCGATACATAGTTATCTATCCATACATTCATTAACTCAAAAACTGAGTGTTTATCTAAACTGTTTTCAAATCTTGATATAGTTGGTTGTGAGGCTAATTCGCCTTGCAAAATATCTTTAAATAATGGATCATTTTTTAAATGCGAAACATCGTTAGCGTCCTCATAACCAAGCACTAACATAAACACTCGTTGTTTGAGTTGGTCCTCTCTTGTGTAATCTATTCACCTTGAATCTCTTTCATCAGGAATATATTTTGAAAATTTCTTTATTAATTTATGTTCTCGCTCTATTTTCTCAAGTAATATTAAAGATCCATCAGAACTAATTTCCGATGCTGAAAAATCTATTAAAATTGATTGGTTTCCTCTGTAAAATACTGTATCTTTATTGCTCAAAATTGGGTGTTTTAAAAAGTTAATATTTTTTGTTTAATACCTTAAAGATAACTATTTTACACCTAATTTTGAATTTTTTTTATGAATTTTTCGGGTTAAACCATTAAAACCTTTACGCATATCTACCGGCGATAGATAAAAATAATAAATGTGTTCTGTGCCCAATCCTAACATAAACAATCTGTTTTTTATTCGATGCTAAAGCCAGACTAATTTTTGTTTGGTGCAATATGTACTTTACAGAATGCTTACTATATTTCTAACTATAAAGGTGGCGAATCTTGTGCTCGTGATGTTATTGAGCAAGTTCTTAGAGCTCAAGGTAAATGGTTGGTTCCCGAAGCTTTTGAGTGGTAGAGTTAGTTAATGTAGCTAACCCTAATTAATGCAGTTTTATCATGGTTTTTTATTTCTAGATAATAATTATGATTGCCCTTTGGGATATTAATATAAATTTTATCTAAAGTTCCGGGAACCATATCGTCGTTAAATTTGTATTCCATTTCTGTCGATTTTGTGCAAGATAGCTTATATGATTTTATTATCATATCCTCATCTTTTAATACTAAAATATAATCGTTGCCTGAGTGCATATCGTAAGTAAATTCGCCTCTAACAATAATTCGCATTTTTGTTCCTTTTATATCCTTTATATGCAATCTGTTTTCACTTGAAATTCTATAATAGAGTCTTTCTTTTTGCGATTTTTTAGCTACTAAAACAGCTGTGTCTTCATGTTTGAGTTTAAAATCTATCCAATTCTTTTTCTGTTTATCTTTATAAAAAACAAAACGTGCATCAACCTTATCGTTAGAAGAAAACTCAATAATTTGATTTTCATCTTTTATTTCGATAACTGTTTTTTTATAATTAGATGGCAATTCTTTAATATTATAGCTTTTGTAGGTACTCGATTTAGATATTGTTGATTTGGGTACATTAATTACATTTATTTCAGAGTTATTTATTTTGTATGTAAATGAATATTTACCGTTATCGTTCGCACTTAATCTTTTTCGAGAAAAAACTACTAATTTACCTGTGCCGTTTGGCTTTATTATTGTTTTAATTTTTGAGTTTAGTTTATAATAACTGAAAACTTTTCCAATTTTAATTACCTGCTCATCTTCTTTGTTGTTTGGTTGTATATAAACTTTCTTTTTGTCGATAAATGTTAGAATTTTTAAATCAACAATATTATTTGAGTTTAATAATGTAAATTCAATATTTTCTATACCTTTAGGAATAACAATTTCGTGTTTAAAAGCTAAAGAAGGTCTCGATTTTAAATTCTTATCAACAAAACAAGATTTTTTATCTTGATTAATATCTGCAACCTTATATTTTGAGCCGGAACCTTTGTTAAATTTGTAGGCGATTGTATATGCTTTTTGTTTGTTCGACATTAATCGTAGCCTTGTATAAACAAATATTTTGTCAATACCTTTAACCGGAAAACTTATATTTTCTTTTTGCTCAATAGGATAATAAATTTTATTGTTTCCCGAAATTATTATAACCGGTTTTTTATTAATTGGTTTTATATCAAAGTTCTTTTGAGAATAAACACTTGTTGTTATTGTAATTAAAACTAATATTTTAAATATATATTTCATTGCGTAATTTTAATTTAAATTTGTATTTCATCTGATATTATATCGTTACCAAGCTTATGATTTTTTCTATCAATATAAACAAATAACCCTATTATCATAAACAAAGAACCTGTAACAAGAAGTACAATTTTCATATCGTACTTAAATACATAAAACAATTCGCCTTTTCCTATTTCAGGAAGAGGAATAGGGTTTATAGGGATATCATATTTTTTTAATAATTTTTCTAAATGTAATAAATGAATAATTGGTAAACCTTGTTGGGCCATTTCGTAAACAACACCTAATTTATCTGATATTTTACTAAGCTTTATATCTTTGTTTAGCCCCGATTTAATAGAAAATCCATTATCTGTTGAACCTAAACTTGCTATACCCCCACCTACATTAATAAAAGCTTTAAGTTTATTCTTACCTAATTCTTTTGTTATTATCCTCATTCTTTCGTCTATATTAGCTTGTAAACTTCCTTTGTTAATAATGCTAAAACCATTTCGTTCTATGGAAGCTAACGCTAATTTTCGTCCTTTTTTACTTAAACTCATTCCAATGTCTTGATTTCCGCCGATAGAAGCATATCTATGCTTTAACTTAATTATTGATGCTTTATGCAAAAAGCTAACCATATCAATAATAGTAAAATCGGGGTCGTTTGCTCCCCAAGATGATGAGGTGGTAGAAAAAATTACAATAGGGTTAGCTTTTAAAACATCCATAGCACATAAGGTTGCTATATCTAAAGCAGGGAAAGAGCCTGTCATACAAACAGCTACATAGTCGCCTTCTTTTACATCGGCATTTTTTAATAATTGCACAACCATTGCGGCAATATTTGGGTTGGTTGTAGATAATTTTATCGGTAACGAACCACTTCCTGTTGTTATTTGAGAATATCTTTGCCCGATAATGCCTGTTTCGTTTGGGTCGTTAATATTATCTATAAATACAGCATTTTTTAATCTGTATTGTTTAATATAATCTAAAGCGTCTTTTGTAAGATTTACAGCCTCTATTTTTTCATCAAAATAGTCTTGTTTAGAGAATGTCATTGTGTTCTCAACAATAATATAACTTACTATTGCACATATTACTAAAATACTTACAACAAGGTTCGATTTTATATATAATTTATTTAGTTTCATATCTTTTTAGTATAAATCAGGAAATGGCATTCCGTTAAAGCTTATTATTACAATTAATCTAACAACAATAGCAGTTATTGTTAACATTGATATAGTTTTAAAATATCCTTGCTTAACAGACCAATGTGCTATTAAACCTGGCACAATCCAACCTACAGCACTAAACTCAAGTGTTGATGTGGCTGTGTTAAATATAAATAAGTGATGAGATATTATAGATAAAATTGTTCCCACAAGTACGGCAACCACCATTTGTCGTCTACCGAAAAGGAAAGTGAATTTTGATATTCCAATTATTGATAAATATGTTAAAAGACTTATTATCAACGTCCCTAATAGTCTGTCGGGGTGGTTTAATTGTAATGCAATATATCCGGGTATAACAATTCCTCCGGCAGCAATACCAAATATTTCGATAAATATAAGACTCAAAATAATTCCTAATGTAACTGCTAATTCTATCATAATTATTATTCTTTATTAATTTGTTTTGATTTGAAAAGCGTGGAAACTTCTGCTCCCATTGCCCCCATATTTCCAAGCCCCACAATTGTTGTTTTTGTTTTAGATAGTTTAATTAAGCCTTGATATACTTTTTCAGGCGAATCCCAGTTCCCATTAATAACTTTTTGTTTACTAATCCCTAATTTGTAGGCTTTTTCTTCAATAAGGTTAGTAGATTCGCCAATCAGAACAACAAAATCGAAATCTAATTTAGTGGCAATTAAACCTATTAGTTGCATGGCTCTACTCTGTCTGTCGTGCCTGATTGTTAGCAAAATAACAGATAATTCATTATCTTCAATATTGTTCTTTATACTATTCCATATCATTAACGACGATTCTGGGTCGTTTGCTGCAAAAGCATTATAAAAATTAATCCTCTTCTTACCTTCAATAATAGTATTGCGGGCAAGAACACCTTCGTCCGGCAACATTTTTTTCATTTCGGCTAATGCTATTGTCCTATCAACACCAAGTTGTTGGCAAATATCTAATGCTAAAGCAACATTCTCCTTATGTTCAATATATTTAAACCCTTTCATGTCTTCGTCTGAAACAGACTCTTTTAATGACTGATGGAATTTTGTTTTTCTTTTTTTACAAACTTTTTCTAAATATTTATGGTGTTTATCTTCGCTTGTAAATAACATTTTACCTTTTGGTACTGTATTGCTTAGAGCTTTAGCAACATCTTTTATTGTCGGCCCCATTACATCTAAATGGTCTAAGCGAATATTTGTAATAACCCCAATAGTAGCATGAATCATTTGTGTTTCGGTAATTTTCTGATATTGAGGCTGTAAAGCCATACATTCAATAAGCATGGCATCTGCATTGTTTTTTTGACAATATTTTACAATCTGTAATTGTTCAATAATATTTGCTGCCTCTTTTCTTCTAATTTTAGCTTCGCTACCATCGCTTAAAATTAACCTTGGAAAAGTTCCTGTTACTTTTGTTATTGCATTAATTCCACCGGCTCTTAATCCGGCACCTATTAATCTTGTTACACTTGATTTACCCCTTGTACCATTAATATGAATACGTATTGGTATAGATTTAACTCTTTTTTGATGCCTAATATATTCATAAACGCCATAGCTTAATAATAAAACCGTTACTGTAAATATAATATATATACTTTCCATGTTTATAAAATAATATTTATTTGAAAACCCAAAATATCAAAGCCGTTAAAAGGATACCTGACCTTAGATGTTTGTGGTGTGAAAGGATATACAATATCGTTAGCAGATCCCGGTTTAGTTACATTCAAATCGTTTCCTAATCCTGAAATATTAAACTCGCGTTGTATAGCATAATACATCACTAAACTTATTTTTTTATATTGTTTAAAAGGTTTTATGCTAAAGCCAAGCTTCAATCTATATCGGTGCAACCCATTTGGCGATTTATATCCGGCAAATTCTCCATTATCGTTATAATAAATAGCAGGTATGCCGTTCAAATAATAATAAAGACTGAGCTGTGTAAACGGACTAATTTTTAATGGCCAATTTTTATCGTACCAATAAAATTTTGCTTTGTAAGTAAAACGAAATTGATATTTTTCTAATCTCGGAAAATAAAATTGTGCACCTAAATCATTCTTAAGCCTTAAACCTTTAAAAAGTTTAACTCTATATTTATAACCTGTAAACAAACGACTAAAATATACTGTTCCCAACGGACTTATAGAGCTTCCGTATTTAATGCTATAAGAAGGTATCCACTGATAAATAGAAGGCGAATATCCTACATAAACAGTTTGTTTTTTATCAAACTTATAATTTATGGCAAAATCTATCTGTAAAAAAGAAAAACTATGATTGTTTACATTGTATCCGTTTAAAATGTAGGCATCGGTATATATTTTTTTATTTATTTTTTTGTAAATATATGCACTATACCATAGTTTATTACCCAAAAATAAATCTTGAGAAAAGCTTAGTTTAAAAGCAACAAATAGCAGTGTTAAAACTAAAAATCTTTTTTTCATATTATTTAGCCCTATTTATAAACATTAATATCGTCTAACACTATATTTCTATTTTCTTTATATACATTTGTTTCTACAATAATAGGTATTTCTGTATTTGGCGATGTATTATTAACATCTTTAGAATAAACATATATAGTATAATGTCCAACCGGCAAATCGGTAAATTTATATTCTCCTTTATAAGTTGTACGTACATATTTTTTATAAGATATATCATTATCGTAAATAATATAAACCTTTTCGTCCGGTTCGTAATAACTTGTTCCGTTTGCTGTATTATGCATTAATACTTTTCCTGTTATTGTCCCTATTTTTTGAGGATTATTATCAGCTATCACAATCTCTCCTATATCATAAGCTTCACGTTTAGAAATGATTGCTTCTTTTGTTACAGCAATGGGTGCAGAGTTTTTCATAGTTGTATCATCAGAATATGCATAAACGGTGTAATCTCCTTTATTCAAATACTGAAATTCAAAACTACCATCGTAATTTGTTTTAACTCTTGTTCCATAACTTGCACTATTTTTACCAAATATTAGGTAAACATAAGTATTAGCTAAATACCTTTCTTCTTTGAGTATAGTAAAGTCATTGTTATAACTCTGTACTTTAAGTTTTCCTGTAATTGTAGAGTTTCCTCCAAAACCTTCGTCCTTTTTACAAGAAGAAATTACTGTTATTAGAATAATAACTGTAAAAAGTTTTAAAATGTAATTTTTATTCATTTTTAATAATGTTTTTAATTTATAAATTTAAGACGCAAAAATATTTAATTCAGTTGCACAAATAAAGGCAAAAAGAGATTTTTTTCTCTTTTTGCCGTAGATGTAATTATAAACTCATTAATTACAATTTTTTTTACAATAAAGATTGTGTATCATCATCAGGATTTCTGTTTAACTTATAAGTTAACGAAATTTCGTGAACATTTAGCCCCCCAAGAGTTTTACTAAGTTCAGAATTTGGTAAATCGTAACTATATCCCACAAAAATACCTTTAAATCCAACTTTAACAACAAAAGCTATAGCATCGTCTTTTCTGTACCAAGCACCTGCTGTTAATTTCACTTCTTCCGATAGTCTGTAATCCATGTATAAACCTGTAGAAACTTCTTCAGAACCACCTTGACTTGACACTATAATATTAGGTGTGAAATCAAGTTTGTTATCACCAATTATTTTCATACCAACTTGCGAAGAAAATCTACGTGGTAAATAACCGATTTGTTCAGTAAAAGTTTGCTTAGGCTCAGTTAAATGAAAAGCAGAGAAACCAACATAAGCATTTATCTTAGCATTTTCAGGTCTGATATTCCATAATAAACCTAAGTTTACATCAGGATATCCAACTTGCTCGTTAACCACAGTTTGACCTGTTGTGTTGCTTGGATTATAAGACCCAAGTATATATTGATCGTCAAAAGTTAAGTTTGCAACATCAATTGATTGTTGAATATAACCACCCGAGAAAGCTAAACTTAAATAACTCGATTTAGATAGTTTTAGACCATAACCAACAGCTAAGGTAAAGTTTAAGTTGCTAAAAGCACCGGCTTTATCCATCATTACGTTTAATCCAACATCAAGTTTACTATCTCGTCCATTTAAAAAGATAGGGTACATTGCTGTTAAAGATGAAGTAGTATATCCTTCGCCAACAATTCCCCATTGACTTCTATGGTTTAGGCTTACGTTTAAATCGTCATTAATATTCATTAATGCAGGATTTAGGGTTAGCGGGCTTGTAAAAGGTTGTGAGTACCTAATATCTTGAGCCTGTGTAGTACTAACTATAAATATTAATACTACTATCA
>CAMZKE010000049.1 GCA_947311115.1 uncultured Bacteroidales bacterium
AAACCGTACAGCATCGTTCGGTCTTGATTTTTTCCTCTATTTTGCATCAAGGCAAAATGGAGTCGCCTGTCCGGCGAAAGAGGACAAGTATTAAAAAATACAACTACAAATTACACTAAATAGCATAAAAATTTATATAAAAATAGATGCAGATTTTATATGATTTTTATGATATTAAAATTACGAAAATTTAATAATAAATTAAGTGCTTCGTTTATTGCAAGTATTGGATATATTTAACCACAAATTTCACAAATTTACACAAATATTTATTAAAAATAGACTCAGATTTTAACTATTGTATATACTTATTATATTGGGTGCGAAAGTTCAGTAATTAATATACTCTAATAAAATGTATTATAACAAGGTAAGTTTTATGTTTACCCTTCGTCTTTTAAATTAGTATTATTGATTTTATATGGGCATAAAACAAAAATTGCACAGTTCTTGCAAAAAAACTAACTTTAAACTTTTAAAATGAATTTCCTTCATTAAAGCAAACGAAGTATAATTATTTGATACGCCAAAGGGTGGTAATTAGATACAAACATATTAAATAGAATGAAAATTACACTTTTAATACTAATAATTTTCGGCATTTTTTTATCACAAAAAGTTAATGCACAAAAAATATATTCTGTAAATGCTGAATATAAGGCAGATATAAAAATATATGTTGTAAATGCAGAGTATAAAGCAGATTTGCTTGTTTATAAAGAAAATGCAGAATATAAAGCAAAAGCTAACGAAGGCAAATGGTATTTTGTTGATGCTGATTACAAAGCAGATAAAAAAATATTTTTTGAAGATGCAGAATATAAAGCCGATTTAAAAATATATTTTGTTGATGCTGAATACAAAGCAAAATGGAAAAATTTGAGCAAAAAGCATTTACTATACTAAACAGATTTTATAATGAGAATTGCAATATTAGATTTAGGGACAAATACTTTTAACTTATTAATTGTTGATGCTATTGATAATAAATTTTCTCCAGTTTTTAAACGTAAAATACCTGTAAAACTTGGTGCAGGAGGAATAAATAATAATTTTATCGATTTAAAAACTTTTAACAGAGGTGTTGATAGTTTTGTTGAGTTATATAAACATATAGAAAAAAACAACTATGATATTGTTCGTGCAATAGCCACCTCTGCTATTAGAACTGCCGATAATGGCAAACTATTTATTGAAGAACTTTATTCTAGAACAGGAGTAAATATTGAACTAATATCAGGCGAACAAGAAGCCGAATATATTTTTAAAGGAGTAAAAAACACAATAAGTTTTCCTAACGAGAACATACTTGTTTTAGATATAGGTGGTGGTAGTAATGAGTTTATTTTGGCAAAAAACAATAACCTAATTTTAAAACGTAGTTTTAAACTTGGAATGGCTCGTTTGTTAGATTTATTTAAACCAGAAGACCGAATAACTGCAAAAACAATAAATAAGATAAATAGTTTTTTAAACACAGAACTTTCGCTGTGTATTAATAATTGCTTAAATAAAAATATTACAAAACTTATTGGATCTTCCGGTGCTTTTAATACAATTGCATCTCTAATATTTATTCATAAAAATATGAGTAAAATGAAAAACTTATCTAATAAAATATTATTAGACGATTTTTATTCGCTTTACAATGAATTAATATATAGTAGCTTAGAGGAACGGCAAAATATGAAAGGAATGCCACTTTTTAGAGCAGAAATGATTGTAGTTGCAATAATTTTTATAAAATTTATTATTGAAAAACTTAATATTACAGAATTATATCAATCGCGTTATGCTTTAAAAGAAGGCGTAATTTTCGATATTTTAGAAAAATAATACTTAGCTTAATAAAATAAAAATATGAAAATATTAGTAATAGACGACGAACGAAGTATAAGAAATACTTTAAAGGAAATTCTTGAATACGAAAATTACAAGGTAGAAACTGTTGAATCGGGAAAACAAGCATTAGCTTTAATAGATAATAATGATTTTGATTTAATTTTTTGTGATATAAAAATGCCTGAAATGGATGGTATTGAAGTTTTAAAAGAAATTATAAAACTAAAATCAGAAATACCGGTAATAATGATATCCGGTCATGGAAATATTGAAACTGCTGTTGAAGCAATAAAATTTGGAGCTTACGATTTTATTCAAAAACCTCTAGATTTAAACCGTATCTTGGTAACAATAAAAAATGCCACAGACAAAACAGCACTTGTTGCCGAAACTAAAGTTTTAAAGAAAAAAGTTAGCAAAAAATATGAAATGATAGGCGAGTCGGAGCAAATTACTAAAGTAAAAGAAATGATTGAAAAGGTTGCCCCTACCGATGCACGTGTACTAATAACCGGAAATAATGGAACAGGAAAAGAGGTTGTTGCTCGTTGGATTTACGAAAAAAGTAATCGAGCTAAAGCTCCATTTATTGAAGTTAATTGTGCAGCGATTCCGTCAGAATTGATTGAAAGTGAATTGTTTGGGCATGAAAAGGGAGCGTTTACCTCAGCACACAAGCAACGCAAAGGAAAATTTGAACAAGCTAACGGAGGTACTATTTTCTTAGATGAAATTGGCGATATGAGTTTATCGGCACAAGCAAAAGTGTTGAGAGCATTACAAGAAAATAAAATTTCGCGTGTTGGTAGCGATAAAGATATAAAAGTTGATGTGCGTGTAATTGCAGCTACAAATAAAAATCTTAGAGAAGAAATAAATAATAAAAAATTTCGAGAAGATTTATATCATCGTCTTAGCGTAATAATTATTTCTGTTCCCGACCTAAATGAACGAAGAGATGATATTCCATTATTAGTAAATTATTTTATTGCACAAATATGTAAAGAACAAGGTGTAAAACAAAAAGGTATTGATAATAAAGCTGTTGCAAAACTTAAAGAGTATAATTGGACAGGTAATATTCGTGAGTTACGCAATGTTATTGAACGTCTTATTATTCTTAGTTCTGATATAATTACCGAAAACGATGTAAACGATTATGTTGTTTTAAAGTAATTTACATTCCGGCTAAATAAGATATAGAAAAATATAATTTAAAACTATCGATAATTATAGAATAATTTTTATAGTTTTGCCAAAGTTTTACGAATAGGAGTGCCACAACGGCTGAGATAATATCCTTTGAACCTGATACAGATAATGCTGTCGCAGGAAATTCAAATTTTACCTCACTTACATCAAGCACTTTTTATTCGATTTTAGTTTAACAATTTAAATTTTTAATCGATGAAAAGATTTTTTACAATTAGTTTATTACTAGTGGTTGTACTAGGTTTACAAGCACAAAAAATTAAGTTATCAGGAAAAATAACCGATAACGAAAACAATCCATTACCGGGAGCAGCTATACAAATTAAAAACACTTTTTTAGGTACAACTACTAATCAAGATGGAGTATTTGAATTTAACTTAAAAGAAGGTGATTACATCTTAAATTTTAGTTTTATTGGTTATAAGGATGTTGAAAAAACTGTTAAGCTTAATAAAGATTTAATCCTAAATGTACAATTAGAACCAAATACAGTTATGACCGATGAGGTTATTGTAAAAGCCACGCGTGCTAACGAAAACACTCCTGTTGTACAAACTACAATAAATAAAAAAGATATTGCAGTAAATAGTAATACTGCCGATATCCCTTTTCAACTTGAGATGTTACCTTCGGTTGTTGCTACTTCGGAAAACGGAACAGGAATGGGCTACACAGCTATGCGTATTCGTGGTACAGACATGAGTCGTATTAATGTTACAATGAACGGAATACCGGTTAATGATGCCGAATCGCAAGGCGTATATTTTGTAAATATGCCTGACTTTACTGCTTCGGTTAACTCAATTCAAGTACAGCGTGGAGTGGGTACATCAACAAATGGAGCCGCATCCTTTGGTGGCTCAATAAATTTTCAAACTCTTACATTAGAACCAAAACCTTATGCTATTTTATCGCAATCGGTTGGTTCTTTTAACACATTTAAAGAAAGTATTTCTGCTGGTACCGGTTTGTTAAATAATAAATTTGCATTTGATGTTAGATATTCAAAATTAAACTCTGATGGATATATAGACCGTGGATTCTCTGACCATCAATCGTTTTATTTCTCAGGTACTTATTATGGAAGAAAAGATATGTTGAAAGCTGTAATTTTGTTAGGAAAAGAGAAAACAGGTATTACTTGGTGGGGAGTGCCTAGTGATATAATTGATAGTATCAGAACATTTAATCCTGCCGGAGAATATTACGATAAAAATGGGAAACAGCAGTTTTATGACGGACAAACCGATAATTATTGGCAAAATCATTATCAATTATTGTATTCAAGAGAATTATCTCGTAAATTTAGTTTTAATGCAGCATTACACGCCACAACAGGCAAAGGTTATTATCAGCAATATAAAACTAACGATAATTTTAGTGAATACGGTTTAAGCAATATAATTTATTCTAACGATACAATTTCTTCAACAGACTTAATTCGTCAAAAATGGTTAGATAATTTATTTTATGGCTTTACATCAAGCTTAAATTATAACTACAATAAGTTTGATGTTACACTTGGTATAGCCGGAAACAAATACGATGGCGACCATTTTGGCAATATTAAATGGATGCAACACAATAACGGTACTGCTCAAGATTATCAATGGTATAAAAATAACGGTACAAAAACCGATTTTAATACATTCTTAAAAGTTCAGTATTCTCTTAACGAGAAATTATCATTTTATGGCGATGTTCAGTATCGTAAAATACAATATAAAATGCAAGGTCCCGACGATGATTTAGTTATTTTAGACCAAACAAATAATTATAATTTTGTTAACCCTAAGTTTGGTGTAAATTACAAATTAAATAATAGTAATACAATTTATGCAACATTTGGCATTGCTAACAGAGAGCCTACCAGAACAGATATAAAAGATGCATCAAAAAATGGAGGTAAAACATTTCCTATGCACGAAACACTGTACGATTATGAGCTTGGGTATCAAATTACGAAGCAAAAATATGCTCTTGGTGTAAATATTTACTATATGGATTATAAAAATCAATTAGTTAGTACAGGTGAATTAAATAGTGTAGGATACCCAATAATGACTAATGTTGATAATAGTTATCGTACAGGTGTAGAATTTATTTTTGGAGTAAAGCCTATAAAAAATCTTGAGTGGATTGGGAATATTACAGTTTCAAAAAATATTATTAGTAATTATGTTGATTATGACTATCATACAGATGTTAACTGGAATTACACTTATGAGAAACGAGAGCTAGGAAATACAAATATTTCATACTCGCCTGAATTAATTGGAGCAAGTACAATATCTTATACTTTCCTTAAAAGCTTTACTTTTAACTTTATCAGCAAATATGTAAGCGACCAATATATTGATAATACTATGAGCGATGCTAGAAAACTAGATGCATACTTTATAAACAATGTTCGTCTAGATTTTTATAAGAGTTTTGATAAAGCACCAAATTTTAGAATGCAATTTTTAGTTAATAATATTTTTAATGTAGATTATATTAGTAATGCCTATGGTGGCAAGTGGTACGAAACTGATGGTAAAAAAGAAATAGAAAAATCGTGGGTCTATTATTATCCTCAAGCAGGTGTTAATTTTATGATTAAATTGGCGTTAGAGTTTTAAAATTAATGTTTTCTTGGCAAGTTACAAGTTCACATTTTGTTTTATACATTCGTAAAATATAGAATTAAACTTTATAATGTAAAATAATTTACCAAATATAAATTACTTTATACCAAATATAAATTGTTATTGACCAAGTATTGATTTGCTATTTTATTTACTTAAATAGTGCCTATATTTGTATCGGTGTAAGTAAAATGTTAACAACGTCTCATTTGGTTTTACAGATTACTTTTCATAGTGTGTGTAAAAAAGGACAGTCTCCCCGATTGTCCTTTTTGTTTTTATTAAATTACATGACTGAAGTTCCGCACTTATAATTAATGTACTTTATATTAGTGATTTAATGTTAATGTAAATCATCTATTTACAGTTTATTAAATTTTTTTTGTGGTTTTGAGTAAGGTTCCAAAATTCCAATAATTTTCATTATATGTCTTCAAGCCAGACAGGCTTTAACTTTTCCAATAGCTGAAAAGTAAACAAAAAGCCACCGCTGACAATAAATTTGCTAAAAACTAAATAATTTCACTAAACAACACAAATATTTATATACAAATAGACGCAGATTGTATATGATTTTTATGATATTAAAATTACGAAGGTTTATTATAATAAATTAGCTACTTCGTTTATTGCAAGTATTGAATATATTAACCACAAATTACACAAATTTACACAAATATTTATATAAGAATAGACGCAGATTATATATGATTTTTATGATATAAAATAACGCAGATTTAACAACAAATTTACACAAATATTTATATAAAAATAGATGCAGATTTTAACTATTGTATATACTAATTATATTGGGTGCGAAAGTTCAGTACTATAATATCCTAAAACCTGCCGTTACTTTAAAAAACTCTCTAAAGAATTTATAATTTGTTGTACAGTTGTATGGTGTGTACGACGACCTAAATCCAATAATATCTTGAGAATTTGAATAAATTATATTTGCAAAAAATATTTTTCCGTTATATCCCAAAGCAAGTTTAGCTAAATAATAAACCGAGAGCCAAGGGCCAAACCTTGTTCTGGTATTAGCTTCTAAATCGTACCATTTAAACTGAGCACTTAAACCTCCAACAGCAATAAACGAGAGACTGAAATAACGTTTGAAAATAAGGCTATACCCTATACCGGGAGCAAATTTTACTGATAGCGTACTCAAATTATACATATCTTTTGTTCTTGGGAAAAACTCTTTCTCTGATTCAAGTATTAATGAATTTCCCTTGTCATTTTTTACACCCATATAATTAGCTCCAAATAGCATTAAAAACGAACCTGCTGTTTTCTTTTGGCGTTCGGTTTGCTCAAACGCTGCATTTATTGAAAAACTTTTTGTCATTGTAAAATGCGTTTCAAAGCCAATATTATTAAATTTTACATCAGGTCTTATAATATATGCATCATCAACACCTTGTTTGTGAAAATCGTCGAAAATACCGTAGCGGTCAAGAGTATCTAAATATAACCCTTTGTACTGTGTCCAATAAAATTGCATTCCAAATAAACGCTTTTGAAAATTAAACACAAGGTTTCTCGATTCCGTTTTACCAAACTCCTCAGGCTGTGGTAAAGACCTAACATAAGATATTGTGAAGTTTTTTATACTTATTTTACCTCCAATGCTACCTATAATATTAGGTTTGTATTTCATTTGACCTGCTTGGTCGTTTTGTCTGCTTTTAATTAACAGATAGGAGTATTCGTTTACATAAATAGGTGCAAACGAAAACTTACTTTCAATAGCTTCGATGTTTTCAGGAAGTTTTTTTGTTTTTTTTTGTGCATTTATTTTTAATGCAATTAAAAATACCAAGAATAATGTAATATAATATTTAAACATTTTTACTCAATAACTTTTTTATACACTCATATTTTAAACAAAACCAAGGAGTGTAGTTCATATAATCGATATAATCTTTTCTAAATTTACGTTTAGCTTCTGGCTCTTCAACAAGTTTTATCATAACTAACATAAAAATAATTTCGATAGGTGCAATTATAATAATAAACGATACCGAACCTAATAAAAGGGCTATCGATAACGGAAAAAACAACAAACCTAAATGCATAGGATGTCGCATATATTTATATATACCTTTATCAACAAATTTATTAGTATCCATTCTTGGTAAATTGCCTTCACGACCATATTTAGCAAGTGTTTTACCAGTGTTTTTACTAACTCTTAGTACTAATAAAAGCAAAATAAAACCAATAATAAAGCTAAATGTATGAAATACAATATCCTTTTGCATAAACGGGAATAATTGTTTATCGATATAAAACGATAAAATACCGCCACCAAAAATCATTAATATCCAAATAAGTATTCGTAAAATCATTAGTGTAAAGATAGTGTTTTTATATAATTAAAAAACATTAACTTTGTGAAAAAAAATATGGAAGCATATAGTGTTCGACAAAATAAAGTGTCAAAATTAGTTCAAACAACTCTTGCCGAGATTATTCAAAAAAAAGGTTTTCAGGCTTATGGCGGAGCAATGATTACTGTTGCTCAGGTTAGGGTAAGTCCTGATTTAAACTATGCAAAAGTTTATATTAGTATTTTTGCTACATCAAAAACTAAAGAAGAAGTGTTAGAAATGGTTAAAAAAGACACTAAAACTTTACGATACGAATTAGGAAAACTGGTGAGAAATCAACTTAGAGTTGTTCCATCACTTTCTTTTTTTATTGATGATACTCTTGACCATATTGAGAAAATAGACGATTTACTTAAAAAGTAAAAATACGATTTGAATTTCCCTCTTTTTATAGCACGCAGATATTTTTTTTCGAGAAAAAATACTAATGTAATAAATATTATATCGTTTATTTCAATTATTGGCGTTGCTGTTGGGTCGTTTGCTCTTATTGTAATTCTTTCTGTTTTTAACGGAATGGAGAATATTGCAATTTCAAACTTTAATTCTTTTGACCCGGAAATAAAAATTGTACATACAGGAAACACAAATTTTGATAAATCATTAGTATCAAGTAAAATATCAGAATTTACTGAAATTGAAAGTATATCGTACACATTAACCGAAAATGCTCTTGTAAAATATCAGGATAAGCAACACCCATTTAAAATTAAGGGTGTTGATAGTAATTTTGAAAAAATTACAGGTATAGATACAATGATAATTAGAGGTGTTTTTAATGTTTCGGAAAAAGATGTGCCTTATGCAGTAATTGGCTATTCAGTTGAATATCATTTATCAGTTGGAATCTATTTAATGTATCCGTTGAATATTTATTTGCCAAAAAGAAACGGAAAAATATCAGTAATAAACCCTGAAACTGCCTTTAAAAAAGCAAATATTTTCCCTTCAGGTGTATATGGCATTGATAAAAGTATTGATGATTATATAATTGTTCCTTTAAATTTTTTACAAAAAAATGCAGATTTAAAAGCTAAATGTGATGCAATAGATTTAAAATTAAAAAATGATGTTAATTTTGAAGATGTTAAGGAAAAATTACAAGCAATATTAGGCAATAATTTTATTGTTAAAGATAGATTTCAGCAACACGAATTTATTTATAAGGTGCTAAAATCGGAAAAATCAATAGTTTTTTTAATACTTATTTTTATTTTGCTTATTGCTTCATTTAATATAATTGGCTCTATAGCAATGCTTATTTTAGATAAAGAACACGATATTTTTATCCTGAAAAGTATAGGTATTTTAAATAAAAATGTGAAACGTATTTATATTTTTGAGGGTTGGCTAATTTCACAAACAGGAGTTATTATTGGTATTGCTATTGGAGTTGTTGTTGTATGGTTACAAGCTAAATATGGGTTTATTACTATTGGCGATGGTAGCGAAAAATTTATTATTAATGCTTATCCTGTAAAGTTTAAAATGTTAGATTTAGTTTATGTTTATTTTACAGTTTCTGCAATAGGGTTGTTGGCTAGTTATTTACCTGTTCTTTACGTGTTTAAAAAACGAATAACAGCATAAGTTATGGGTATTTTTACAAGTAAATGTCAGTTAGGGCAAATTCATACTTTATATTTTGTTTAGCGATATTTTAGGACGGGACAATATTGTAAAATAAAAAAGCAGGAGATATCCTGCTTTTAAGTGATTTTTTAAACCATAATATAATAATAAATATCCTCGCTGTAAGTGAACGAAGTATCATTATGGAAAACAATAATTAATACGCCCAAATAGGCGGGGAATTTAACTCAAACAGATTAAAAAGCCTTTTTCTTAAGTAAATATTTGGCCAAAGTTTTGGCTCCTTTTGCATAGCTTTCGCCAACTCTAACACCTGAGTCATAATCGCCACCACCAACGCCGGTTGCTTTTTGTGAATCAATTTTTAATAGTACATTTCCTTCTTTATCGCTAAAAGTTGCATACCAATTAACTAATGCAGGTTTTTTCATTATACCAATATTAAAACCCGGCTCAATAAAATAAGTGTGAATTACTAGCGTACAATCATAATTTTCCATAGCATCAGATGCACTAACACCAACTTTAGCTAAAACTTTATTAAATAAAGCTTCAAATTTTGGTTTGTAATGCACGTCTCTATCAGCTTTCCAATTTGTTTCCCATTTATCGCCATCACCAGGATTTTTTTCATTGTATTTTGCTTTTTTTTCTTTTATATACTCTGCTTCAGTAGTTTTTCCAACTTTTAAATTATCATCGTATATAAATTCAAGTTTAATGTTTTTTATTCCATTTAAGTTTTTGTAATCGCCATTAAGCTTAGTTAATTTTTGTGCGAAACTGCTTGTTGTAAATGCTATTATAATAGCAAATAATATTGCTTTTTTCATTTGTTTTATTTTATATTAATATTTTTATTATTGTGCAAATTAATACTTTTTCTACAAAAAACATATAATATCATCTTATAATCAATCTAAATTAAAACATATTTGTCGTTTAAATATATATTTTTCCATATATTTAGAAAACATTTAAAAAAATCAATACTATGAAAATTAATTTTATAATAATGCTAATTATGTTTAGCACGGTATCATTTAGTCAAAACAAAATTGAAATAAAATCAGGAACAGATAAATTTTCTGTAGGAAAAGCTGATGTACTTATCGCAAATATATATGATGCAGATGTTGAGTATGTTAAAAAGTCATGGAAAAAACTTATTAAACGATATAGCGGAAGTGTAAAAATGGGTTCTGAAATTTTTGCTGATGATGTTACAATAAAAAAATTGTCAACAAATACAGCAGATATTTATGCTAAAATTAATAGTAAAAAGGATAATATTGTAGAAATAATTGTTGCAGTTGATTTGGGTGGTGCTTTTTTATCTAAATCGGCACACCCTGACAAATTTAAAGTATTTGAAGAAATTCTTAAAACATTTGCTACCGAAGTAAGTAAAGAAGCTGTTAGAGAAGAAATTGACACCCAAGAAAAAATACTTAGCAAAATGGAAAAAGGACAAGAAAAACTTGTTTCAGATAAAGAAAAATTACAATCAGAAATTGAAAAATACAAACAAAAAATAATAGATAACGAAAAGGAAATTGAACAAAATACAAAAGCCCAAGAAGAAAAACAAAAATTAATAAAAGCTCAGAAAGCTGTAATATTAAAACTTTCTGACAAAGAAAGAGCAATTAAATAATTTATTTTTTACAACATATTATTAGCTTTCATTTATGAATTTGCGAAAATTATTTATTAATGTATTAATTATTGTAATAGGATTAACTTTTATTTTTTCTGCCTATTCTAAACTTGTAGATATTTCTGTATTTACCGATACTATTAATAATTATGGATTTAAACAATTAGGCTTTCTTGCTCCGGTAATTGTTATTATTGAGTTGCTTTTAGGTTTGCAACTTTTGCTTTTTATTAATGTAAAAAAAGTTTTACTCATCTCTATTTTTACATTTATATTTTTTACAGGTATTTTTTCTTATGGTTATTTAGTTAAAGATATTGAAAGTTGCGGGTGTTTTGGTAATATGGTTTCAAAATTTTTGGATACACCATTGATGCTATACATCAAAAATGCTATTTTAATAATTATTAGTTTTATTGCATACCAAAAATACAAAGTATCTACTAACGAAAATAAAGTTTTAAAAATTGTAATAATAGCTGTAATTACCGGATACGCTCTTTTTATTGCGGGTTATACATATAAGCCTACAATGATAATAAACTCGCCAAATGTAGAGAAATTTTTAAATAAATCAACACAAGAAGTTGGCTTAGAAAACTTTTATAAATTTTCTGAGGATTCAACTTATATAGCCATTATTTTTTCATATACCTGCCCTCATTGTTTAAATACAATAGCTAATGTAAATTTATTTAAAGAACATGCTTATGTTGATAATATTATTTATTTACCTGTAGGAGGAGGACAGGCAAAAATTGACTTCGATAATAATTATAAAGTCATAGGTCCTAGAATTGATGGTGCTTCTGCCGGTATTTCAAGAGTTTCAGGCACATACCCTACTATTTTGTTTATTAAAAACAATAGTATTATATTTGTAAACGAAGGTTTTATATCGGCACCTCTAATATTTTTCAGATGGAATAACCTAAAACTAAATTAATGTACTATGAATAAATTTATTATTATTATAATGGGAGCTTTATTGCTTGGCTCTATGATATACCTTACCGGTTGTGAAGCAGAAGGTGATGATGGATATGCTACTTGCGATGGCACTTGCGATTATAGTAATCCATACTCAAATCAGTATGCTTCAAGTTGTTATGCAAGCAAATCAGATTGCGAAAACGACACAGGTCATACTTGTACCGATTGTAGTTAAAGCATAAATAATACGGGTAAAAGAGCTATTGTTATGAAGTTGCTATTAGATGTTCCTATAATTTACTGTTAATATTTTTCCTAAAAAATAATATGATAGTAATAACACTTACTGTTATTGAAGCATCAGCAATATTAAAAACAGGTCGAAAGAAAATAAAATGCTCGTTTCCCCATATAGGAAACCACTCAGGGAAATGACCGTTAATTATTGGGAAATAAAACATATCTACAACCTTACCGTAAAGTACCGGTGCATAACCACCACCTTCAGGTAAGACTTCTGCAACACGATAATAACTGTCGCTAAACATTACACCATAAAATAAACTATCTAAAATATTACCCAAAGCACCGGCAAAAATTCCGCCAATACTAAGCATATAGCCCATATTTTTTTCTTTCGATTTTGATAATTTATAAAGATAATAGCCAATAAATCCAACAGCAATTATTCTAAAAATACTTAGTGCAATTTTACCAAAATTTCCACCAAGTTCCATACCATAAGCCATTCCGTTATTTTCGGTAAAATGTATAATAAACCAATTACCTATAACATTAAACTCTTGTCCTAAAAACATAGTACTTTTAATGTAAATTTTAAGAGCTTGGTCTATAAAAAGAATAATGGCTATAAGAATTATAGCTTTTGTAAGTTTTGACATCTACTGAGGGTAATTAGATATGAGACGATTAGATATGAGATGTGAGATATTATAATGAGATATGAAAATTTAGACATTTATTGTCTTAGTGTCTATCATTTCATATCTCACATCTATAAATCTATGTTATTTTTGATTATTTTTTGCGTCAATACTTAAAGTAGCATGAGGTACTGCTCTAAGTCTTTCTTTACTTATTAATTTACCTGTTTCACGGCAAATGCCATAAGTTTTGTTACCAATTCGCATTAATGCAGCTTCTAAGTGATTAATAAATTTTTGTTGACGTTGCGCAAGTCGTCCTGCCTCTTCTTTAGATAAAACCGATGCTCCCTCCTCTAAAACTTTAAAAGTAGGTGAAGTATCGTCAGTTCCGTTACCATCACTATTAGTTATAGTTGCTTTTAACAACTTGTAATCTTCTTTAGCTTTTGCAAGTTTTTTTTCTATTAATTCTTTAAATTCTTGTAATTCTTCGTCAGTATATCTTGTTTTTTCTGCCATAATAAAGTCCTCCTTATTTAATTTACTTTAGTAATTTCAATCAATGTAGTTACGTCTTTTTCTATCTCTACGCTGATTCCGTTATTTTGTTCAATTTTTTCGACAAGTATAATTTCTTTTGCCAAAGTTTGATTAGCAATATAATCATTAAAATTGTTAATTGCCAAATTTATAGCATCGTGTTTTTCAATTTTTATTAATACTCTGTCAGTAACTTCAAAACCACTATCTTTTCTAATGTTTTGAATACGATTTACAAATTCTCTTGCAATTCCCTCTTGTTGAAGCTTATCTGTAATATTAATATCTAAAGCCACCGTAATTTTTCCTTCGCTACTTACTAACCAACCCGGTATATCTTGCGAAACTATTTCAACATCGTCTAATCCTAACTGTATATTTTCTCCATTTACATTAATAATAAACGACTCTTCTGTTTCAAATTTTGCAATACCATCTTGGTCTATTTTATTAATTTCGGCTGCAATAGCTTTCATATTTTTGCCGTATTTAGGTCCAAGAGTTTTAAAGTTAGGTTTTATTTTCTTAACCAAAACTCCGGTAGTATCGGTAAGATAATCAAGTTCTTTTACATTTATTTCAGATAAAATAAGGTCTTCAACTTTTTTAAGTTGCTCAGCAAAATTTTTGTTTAAAACAGGCACCATTATTTTTTGTAATGGCTGACGTACTTTTAAGCTTACTTTTCGGCGTAAACCTAATACCATGCTTGAGATTTGCTGTGCAATTTCTTGACGTTCTTCAAGTGCTTTGTCAATCAGTTTTTTATCGTATTTTGGAAATTCTGCAATATGTACCGATTTATTGTCTCTACCTGTTGCTGTTGTTAAATCGCCATAAAGTTGCTCGGCATAAAACGGAGCAATTGGAGCCATTAATTTTGCAACTGTCTCTAAACAAGTGTAAAGTGTTTGGTAAGCTGCAATTTTATCGGTGTTATAATCGCCACCCCAATAACGCTTTCGGTTTAAGCGAACATACCAGTTACTTAAGTTTTCGCCAACAAACTCCTGAATTGCTCTCCCTGCACGAGTTGGTTCGTAATTTTCAAGATTTTCGGTAACTTCTTTTATTAAAGAGTTTAATAATGAAATTATCCATTTATCAATTTCTTGACGTTGGTTAACCGGAACTTCATCTTCACTATAATTAAAACCATCAACATTAGCATAAAGCGAGAAGAACGAGTATGTATTGTAAAGAGTTCCGAAAAATTTACGACGAACCTCATCAACACCATCAATATTAAATTTTAAGTTATCCCAAGGTTGTGAGTTAGTTGTCATATACCAACGCACAGGGTCAGAGCCAAATTTTTCTATAGCACCAAAAGGGTCAACACCATTGTTAAGGCGTTTCGACATTTTAACACCATTTTTATCTAAAACTAAACCGTTTGAAATAATATTTTTAAATGCAACCGAATCGAATAACATTGTACCAAGTGCATGAAGTGTAAAGAACCAACCACGAGTTTGGTCAACGCCTTCGGCAATAAAATCAGCAGGGTAATATCCTTTTTCATCAATAAGTTCTTTGTTTTCGAACGGATAATGAAGTTGAGCGTAAGGCATTGCTCCTGAATCGAACCAAACATCAATAAGGTCTAATTCGCGAGTCATTTTTTGCCCTGATTTAGATACTAAATAAATATTGTCAACATAAGGGCGATGTAAATCTATTTTTTCGTAATTTTCTTTTGAGTAATCACCAACAACAAAAGCTTTATCTTTATATGGGTTCGATGTCATAAATCCGGCTTTAACAGCTTTTTCTATTTCGTTATAAAGTTCTTCAATTGAACCTATGCAGATTTCTTCGGTTTTATCTTCCGAAACCCAAATAGGTAATGGTGTTCCCCAGTAACGCGAACGTGATAAATTCCAATCTTGAAGATTTTCTAACCACTTACCAAATCGTCCTGTACCTGTTGATTGAGGTTTCCAATTAATTGTTTGGTTAAGTTCAGACATACGAGCTTTTGCTGCAGTAGTTTTAATAAACCAACTATCTAAAGGATAATACAATACAGGTTTATCTGTACGCCAGCAATGAGGGTAATTATGTTCGTGTTTTTCAACTTTAAAAGCTTTATTTTCTTTTTTCAGCATTACTGATAAATCAATATCAAGAGTAACAGCTTTAGCATCTAATGTTGTGTCATAAGCATTTTTCACATATCTACCTGCATACTCTTTATAAAGCTCAACATTTAAATTGTTTGCTATAAAATCTTCATGTAAATCTTCGATACGGAAAAAACGACCTTGACGGTCAACCATTGGCTGACGCTTTTCATCTTTATCAATTAAAATAAGCGGTACAATTCCGGCAGCTTTTGCAACTCTATCATCATCGGCACCAAAAGTTGGGGCAATATGTACTATACCTGTACCATCTTCGGTTGTAACAAAGTCGCCAAGAATTACCTTAAATGAATTACCATCGGGTTTAACCCAAGGTATTAATTGCTCATAGCTTATTCCTTCAAAATCTTTTCCTTTATATTCGGCAATTACTTTAAATGGTATTTTTTTATCGCCTAATTTATATTCATCAAAACTAAGTTCTGAATTTTCAGGTTTAAAGTATGCTGATAAACGGTCTTTTGCTAAAATTACAATTATTGGCTCGCCCGTGTATTGATTAAAACTTGCTACTTTTAAATAAGATATTCCACTTCCTACTGCCAGTGCGGTGTTAGATGGTAATGTCCAAGGAGTAGTTGTCCAAGCAATAAATTGTACTTTGTCTGTCGCAAACTCATCAATATCGATAAATAAAAACTCCGATTTATCGTTTTTAACAATATTAAATTGAGCAACAGCGGTTGTATCTTTAACATCTTTATAACAACCCGGCTGATTAAGTTCGTGTGTACTTAAACCTGTTCCTGCAGCGGGCGAAAATGGTTGTATTGTGTAGCCTTTATACATTAATCCCTTATTGTAAAGGCGTTGCAATAAGTGCCATAATGTTTCAATATACCTGTTATCATAAGTAATATATGGGTCATTCATATCAACCCAATAACCCATTTTATCAGTAAGGTCTTCCCACATATCGGTATATTGCATTACATCTTCACGACAAGCTTTGTTGTAATCGTCAACCGATACTTTTTTGCCAATATCTTCTTTTGTTATTCCAAGCTTTTTTTCTACGCTAAGTTCAATAGGTAATCCGTGAGTGTCCCAACCGGCTTTTCGCTTAACCTGAAAACCTTGCTGAGTTTTATATCGACAAAAAACATCTTTAATAGTACGTGCCATAACATGATGAATACCCGGTTTTCCGTTTGCAGATGGTGGTCCTTCGTAAAATACAAATGCAGGTTTTCCTTCACGAGAAGAAATACTTTTTTCGAAAGTTTTTTCACTCTTCCACTTTTCTACTATCTCTTTGTTTATGTCCGACAGATTAAACTGCTTGTAAATATTAAACTTAGCCATATTAAAACACTTATTTTTTTATGAATTTGCAAAGATAGTAAAAACTTAGGTGTTTTTAATATAGGGAACTTCTAATAATTCATTCGCATTAAGATTTTTAGAATTTTTTATAGGCGATTTAATTTTTAGAAGTACTATCAGGATAATACAATAAACGAAGCAGCTAATTTATTAGGTTAAATCTTCGTCATTTTAATAGCTTAAATATCATAAAAAAATTGGGCAAAAAAAGCCAAAACTGAGAATTTTGGCTTCTAAACTGTACCTATGAGAATATTAAACTATTCTTATGCAAAAATATAGTTCATTTATATATTAAACATCAGTAGTTTTACTGATATTTACAATTTTGTGTAGATATTATTATTATTTTCAAACTTATTTGATAGTGGAGGCATTATACTTTCGTGAGCACCCAAAATAAGTAAACCATTACTATTTAATAGTTTATGAAATCTCTCAATGATTTTATTTTGTAAATCTAAATTAAAATAAATAAGTACGTTACGGCACATAATTACATCAAACTTATTATCAAAATTATAATCTGAATTTATTAAATTTAGTATTTGAAAATCGTTATTCTTTTTATACTCAGATTTAACCTCAAGTAAATTTGTTTTAGTATTACTTATCAAATAATGAGTAATATCTTTAAAATTTTCAACATCAGATAAGCCATCTTTAACCAAATTATAATTATCGATATAATTTGCAATAATATTGTTTTTATAAATTCCTTTTTTTGCTACCTCAATAATTTTATCGCTTATATCTGTGCCAACAGAATGCGCTACACCGTTATAGCCAATACCTTCTAAATATATACGCATACTATATAGTTCTTCGCCGGAAGAAACACCTGCATGCCAAATATTTACAGCGTTTTTATGTTTAAGATATTTTTTTAATGGTTTATATAACGATATCCACATATCAGAATCTCGAAACAATTCGGTAGTGTTTACCGTTATTCTGTTTTTTATATGATTTAAATATTTTGCATCTTTCGATATTTTTTTTACCAATCGGTCAAGTGAAACGCCCTCATCAATTAATATTTTTTCAATTCTTCTTTTAAACGATTTATCTGAATATTCGCTAAAATCAAAGCTTGAGTTATCCTTAAATACTGTAATTATTTTTTGTATATCTTCTTCTCTTATCATTATTCGCAAAAATAACTAAATTTAGCAACTAAAAATAATTAATTGTAACTTTCGCCGATTTTAATTCTTATTTTTATGATAGACAAAGATTTATTTATAGAAAAAGTTAATTCTACTTTTACTGATAATGCTATTAATGCTGATGCATTTCAAATGGAAAAATATATGCGTAATAAGTTTAAATTTTTCGGATTAAAATCGCCATTAAGAAAACAATTACAACAAAATATAATAAAGCAAACAGGCTATCCTACTATTAATGATATAGAATATATTGTTATAAATTTTTGGAATTCTGACGAAAGAGAACTGCAATATTTTGCAATGAATTTATTGCAGAAAAAACTAAAAGAATTTGACAAAAATATTATTGATGTTTTAGAAAATTTAATACAAAAAAAATCGTGGTGGGATACTATTGATGTTATTTCACCAAATTTAGTAGGGAAATTATTCTTAAATGATAAAAAATTACAAAATAAGTATATCACAAAGTGGATAAATTCCAATAATTTTTGGTTTAAGCGTTCAGCAATTATTTCGCAACTTAGATATAAAGATAAAACCGATTTTAATTTACTTAAAGAGTTAATTTTTATTACTAAAGATGATGATGAGTTTTTTGTACAAAAAGCTATAGGTTGGGCTTTACGCGAGTACTCAAAGCATTCCCCTAAGGAAGTAAAACAATTTATAAAAACTGCCAATTTAAAACCTCTTAGTGCAAGAGAAGGACTTAAGTATATTAATAAAAACAATCTGTGATTTTGATATTTATTGTAGCAATATTATTGTATTCTTTGTTTCTAACTATATTAGTATGGCAATTTGTTAAAGAACCAAATTACATTACAAATACACAGTCAAACATTAGTGTTAATGTTATTGTTGCGTTTAAAAACGAAGAGGATAACATAAAAAACCTAATTAATAATTTAAAACATCAAACTTATGATAAAAATAATATTAAATATATATTAATAAACGATAATTCAACCGATAACAGTTTAAGAATAGCCGAAAATGAAACTAAAAACTATCAACAATTTATTATTTTAAATCTTAAAAACACTAGCGGAAAAAAACAAGCACTAAAGTACGGATTAAGCTATGCTGAAAACGAACTTATTATACATACCGATGCCGATGTTGTATTAAATAAAAATTGGATTAATACAATTGCAAATTACTATACAAAAACCAATTTCAAACTTGCAATAGCACCTGTACTTTATACAAATGAAGCTAATATTTTTGAAAAATTACAATCGTTAGAAATTGTAAATATTGCAGGAATAACAGCCGGTTCTACACTGCAAAAAATGCCATTAATGGCTAATGGAGCCAATTTAGTTTATACTAATAATTTAATCCCAACTTTTATTGAAAGCATTAATAATAAAGCATCGGGTGACGATATGTTTTTTCTTGAAAAGGTAAAAAGTAAATATGCTAACGATATTAAATATATTAAATCTATTGATGCAATAGTATATACTTATGCAGAAAAAAATATAACTGATTTTATTAGTCAACGTATTCGTTGGATTGGAAAATCTAGTTCATTTAAAAACCCATTAATAATTATAGTTGGTTTACTAACATCACTAATTAATATTTTTAGTGTTTTTGGTATTATTTTAATTCTAATTGAACCTAAGTTTAGCTTTGTATATTTAATGTTTATATTAATTAAATTTATTACAGAAGCCATATCTTCAATTATTTACAGTAAATATTTTAATAAAGTAAATTTAATATATTTAATACCAATACTGTTTATTATTTATCCGTTTTATGTGGTAATTATTGGTATAGCTTCATTTTTTATTAGTCCTAAATGGAAAAATACCAACATATAGGTATTGAGTTACCTAAATATATAGATTAACTTTGTATTGTAATTTTAAATAATACCAAATGAAAACAATAAAATATAAAGTATCGGAAGAATGTATTGGCTGTCAGGCTTGTGTTGATGTTGCTAAAGATAATTTTGATATGAACGGAAATCAAGCATTTTTAAAAATGCAACCTCAATCAGATGATGATGTTAAAAATTGTGATGCTGCATTAGATATTTGCCCTGTTGATGCAATATCGAAGCAAGAAGAAAAAGTTGACACATCAATAAAACCAATCTTATCGAATGCAAATATTAAAGAAACACTTGATAAATATCCTGATTTAAAAGAAATTTTAGTAAAACTTTCACCTAAATTTGCTAAACTGCAAAAACCTGCTTTATACAATACTTTAGCTCGGTTTGCTTCGTTTAAAGATGCTGCAAAACTAACAGGAGTATCGGTTTGCGAAATACTACATACAATAAACGAATATTTAGGCGTTTCCGAAGAACTTATAAAAAATGCTCCGGAATGTATTTCAACAAATACAAAAGAACAAAGCTTTACAGGAGAAGAAATTAGTTGGGAAGAAAGTAACGAACGCTATATTTTAAACGACGATACTTTACCTGAAATTGTGCAAAAAGTAAACGAACTAAAAGCTCAAGAAAATATTGTTATTATTTCGGTTGAAATGCCTTACGCGTTGCTAAAAACGGTTGAAGGACTTGGCTTTAAATACAATATTGAGAAAGCTAGAGAAAATCGTATATCAATATTTAACCCTAAACAAGAACGAGTTTTACATTGGTACGACCGTATGGAAGATTTTGACATACTTGATGTACGCCGTATGACCACCGACCCCTTCGATATTATTATTAAAAAAGCTTATGACACCCAAGAGGATGAAGGCTTTAGATTAGTTCAACGTTTTGAGCCAATACCTATAATAAACATGCTTTCTGAAATGGGTTTTGAACATCATACACGAATAATTTCTGAACAAGAAATTCAAGTCTTTTTCCATAAAAAAATACGAGAACGCGATGCTGACGAAAAAAGTGACAGCGAAAAGCCAAATATTGTAATACAGTCGGCAACACCTGTTGCATACCCTGTAATAATGAGACTTTTACAATCTGACAAGATACGTAAAGCTGTAAACATAAAAGAGTTAAAAGTATGGGAAGAAACCGAAAAACACCTAGGTTGGATTGTAAACGGTAAAGCCGATATTAGTTTTTCTGCAGTAATAACATCAGCTAAACTAAAAGAAAACGATGTTAAAGTTCCTGCACTTTTTGTTTGGGATAACTTTAGTATTTTAACTCGTGGTTATAAGGCTGAAAAACTTGAAGATTTAATAGGACACGATATCGAAACACCATTATTTGCCGAAGCTCCTCCTGCAAAAATTACCAAATATGTAATTGAAGCTAAAGGTCTTGATTATAACGATTTTTCTTTTAAATATGGCGAGCCATTTGGTCGTCCTGAGGAAATATTGATGAATTTTGTTAGAGGAATTTCTGACACTGTTATTTTGCGTGAACCTGAGGCTAGTTATGCTATTAAAACAATGGAAAAAATGGGAGAACAAGTTTCTATTATTTCTTACAACAAAATTTGGAACGAAATAAACGAAGGTTTCGGCAGTTTCCCAAATGCAGGTATATTGTTTAAAGGCGAATTTGTACGAAACCACCCTGAAATTGCACAAGTAGTTTTAGATGAATTAAAAGAGGCTATTAAATGGGTAAACTAAAACAAAACAGATTCAGCAAATCTTTCGTTTGATATGATGCGACAGCCACCTGAGAATGTCGAATTATTCTTAAATCGTGTAAACTTTACTTACGTTGATGGCGACGAACTTGTAGAAAAAGTAAAAAACTATTTCCAAATTTTAATTGACCAAGGAATTTTAGAAACCGAGGTCGACCAAAAACTATTGGATATGTTTAAATTATAATAGTTCCAAGATAAAATTTACCATCTAAAATTAATTTTTTAGGGGGTATCTTTTTTAGTACATTTGTCATTTATACACTATGTTTCTTGAAAAGGAAAATTATTATGAAATTATTTTTTGTTTTAACTCTTATTTTTACAATTTACTTTATAGGTATTTCACAAGAAATAATTAAAACAAAAAAAACTAATCAGAAATTTATTGAATTAAAATATCATTACGGAAAATTTGCAAGAGTAACAACAAGCGATGTTACTTCAATAGTTGAAAATCCATACAATGCAATAAACATCAGAATGGGTATTCAATCAAGTGGAATTAATAATGAATGGGACCAAATATATGGGTATCCAAAATATGGTTTTGGCTTTTATAAAATATGGTTTCATGGAAATGAACTAGGTTCACCTCAAGCAATTTATATTTTCTTAAATCCACCTATTATTAGGTCTAAAAAGTTTAGCTGGAACTGGGAAATATCTACAGGCGTTTCTTTTGGATTTAACAAATACAATCCAACAACAAACCCTAAACAAAAGGTAATAGGCTCAAATATAAATAGTTATTTTAATTTAGGCACTGGTGTTTCATATCAAATTTCAAATAGCTTAGATTTAAGTTTAAATATTGATTTAACGCATTTCTCTAATGGGGCTGTCCGTACTCCAAATATTGGAGTAAATTTAATGGGAATATCGCCAAGTATTATTTATAATTTTAATAATAATTCTGATAATAAAAAGTTTGCTCGAAATAAATTTCAACAGAAAGAATTATCGAAATTTAAACGGAAATCTAATTTACAAATACTTGCTGTTGGAGGAGGAAAAACTACAACAAATGCAATTTATGACGGAGCTACATATTTTGCCGGTTCGTTATCCTTAGATTATGCATTTCAATATTGCCGAGTTGGTAAAATTGGTTTTGGTCTTGACGGATTTTATGAATCTGCTTTAAGGGTATTTCCAGAACCCGGAATTGAAAATCCAAGCTTTTCAGATTTAACTTATGCCGGCATACACATAGCACATCATATAATGGTTTATCGTTTCAGACTTATGGTTCAATTAGGTACATATTTAACTAATAATGTTTCACATAAAGGAAATACATACATAGTTGTTACTCTTGATTATTATGCAACAAAAAACTTGTTTCTCAGTTATCATTTAAAAACAAGAAATGGCTCTGTTGCCGATTTTATTGGCTTGGGTGTAGGTTATGATATTAGTTTTAAAAATTAGTTATTATTACTTTCAATAATTTTTTTTACCCATTTAGGTAACACAAAAGCACCTATCAGTAAATAAGGGTAATAGGTTACTAAACGCCACATTAAAGCCATCATTGCAACAAAACCAATAGGTATAAATTCTGCCATATATTCACTAAAAATTGCTTCGGCAAAACCGCTACCCCCCGGAGTTGGCATAACAAGCATCATTATCCACATTACAAGTTGGCGTGCAAAAATTAAAAAATGCTCGTTAAACCCTGCAATATAATCGTTTGTATTAAAAGTAGAGCCTGCCAAAAGAGCTAATAATAAAAAGTTAATTACCCAATAACGTGCTGTCCACGAAAAAAATGTAGCAATAAATGCTTTAACCCAAAACCATAAACCTTGTTTTTTTAATTCTGTTGAGGCTAAAACTAAATCGTTTCCTGTTTTTTCGGCTCCTGCACTCCATTTCTTTAAAAATCGTAATTTAAAAATATTTACAAGTAAGGATTTTATTGCTTTTGGTTTAATAAACAAACCAAAACTTAAAAATAATGTAAAAGCAAGTTTTATTGAATAGCCAATAACAGCAAAATAAAAATATTTGTTTGTAAAATCTAAAGTTCCTATTTGGTCGCCTACCTGAAAAAGTTGAGTTGTAGAAACAATTAACAAAAGTGTTGGAAACATTATTATAAAATATAACTCGTCGAGTATGGAAGTGGCCATTACAATAGCAGTACTTTTACCCACGCTAATCCCCTCTTTATGAATAAAATATACAGCTACACTTGTTCCTCCAATTGCCGATGGTGTAATTGCTGAGGTAAACTCCCATAACATAATAATATTAAAAATACTTTTCCAAGTAAGTTTTTTGTCTGACAATATACGGAGTCTTACCATATAGCCAAAATCACGAGTAAACATCATTACAAACGAAATTAATAGCCATAAAACAACATATCCGCTAAACTGTAAAACAGAGAAAGTTTCAAGTCTTACTTCTTTTGATATCATATATATAACAACAGCCAAACCTATTAACATTGGTAACAAAACTCTTGATGGTTTTATTTGTTTTAATACTTTATTGCTGTCGTTATTACTCATAAAATTATGGTCTTTCGTACATTTTATATTTTACTAATCCTTTTCGTTGTAAAAAATGTCGAAACGATGTAAGCATAACACCCAAACCATATTCTGTACTGCGTTTTAGATTTATTGATGATGCCTCTTCAAAATACTTAGTAGGACAACTAATTTCTGCTATATCGTAGCCTGCATAAACTATTTGCGATAACATTTGATTGTCAAAAACAAAATCGTCGGAATTAATATTATAATTAATTGCTTGTAAAACCTCTTTTGAAAATGCCCTATAGCCTGTATGATATTCCGATAATTTTTGGTCTATAAGTATATTTTGAAATAGTGTTAAAAACCTGTTTGCAATATATTTATATTTGGGCATACCGCCTTTTATTGCACCTTTTCCTAAAATTCGTGAACCTAAAACTACATGATAAAGTCCGCTTGCAATTAAATTTGCCATTGATGGTATTAAAAGTGGAGTGTATTGGTAATCAGGGTGAAGCATAATCACAATATCGGCATCTAATTCTATGGCTTTGTTATAACACGATTTTTGATTACCTCCGTAACCTTTGTTTTGTTCGTGTTCAATAATATGATTTATCCCTAATTCATTAGCTATTTTTACCGAGTTATCTGAACTTGCATCATCAACAAAAATAACCTCATCAACAATATCAAAAGGTATTTCGTTATAAGTTTGGGTTAAAGTTTTTTCGGCGTTATAACCTGGTAATACAACTACTATTTTTTTATTGTTTAACATACCACAAATATAAACAATTATTATTCTCGCAAAGTACCTGCCAAAGATTTTATGTCAATAAATAAACTTAATGCGTCTTCAATTGTTGGTACAAGAATGTCAACATAGCGTAAAATTCCGGTATGAATACCTTCTGATTGCATTGTAGCAATAGAAATTTTTGAGTTCTCAAAAGTACCAATATCAATACGTGCATTACCTATTGATGCAGTAGTTTCTTTATCAAACTGTTTCATTTGTTCTGCTTTTGCTAAACTTGTTGCACCTAAAAACAGTTCAATCCCCAATTCATCAGAAATTATTTTTGCATTCCCTCTTATATCGCCCGAAATTAGTACTATTCTATAATTAAGCGTTTTTAATTTATGTATAAGTTGTTTTGTTTGCTCAGACACAACGCCTTTAACAGCAAGAGTTCCATTTAAATCTAAAACTATTGTGTTTATTTCTATTGTTTCTCCTTTAGGGATTTCAATTTTCATAATCTAAAATTTTTATTCGTGTATTCGTGGCATATCAATATATAATTTTTCGTTCATCTATTTTTTATTTTATTCGTGCATTCGTGACATTTATTATACATTTTTTAGATTCTATATTTTCATTATTCAATCTCCCTGTCCCTCTTCTCCAAGAGGGAACGCATCTATAAAAGAACCTTTATATCCATTCGTGCATTCGTGGCAATTATATCATCATTAAAAAAATATTCGTGTATTCGTGGCTAAGTTTATATTCCAATCCGTTTGTTACTAATTATTAACCAAATTATTATAGGTATTCCAAAAAGAGCAGTAACACTATTTATAGGTAATTTTATAGCCATACCCGGCAATTGCGAAAGTATATCGCTAAAAAGTAAAATGCTGGCACCACCCATAATTGTAGTAGGTATTAAAACTAAATGATTAGAAGTTTTAAAAATTATACGTATAATATGCGGAATAATTATACCTATAAAACCTATTGGTCCGCAATAAGCAGTAGCAGTACCGGTTAAAATTCCTGTTGCGATAAATATTAACAATCTCGATTTTTTTATGTTTATACCCATACTTTTAGCATAAGCTTCGCCTAGCACCAGTCCGTTTAACGATTTTATTGATATAACTGATATTATTAACCCTAAAATAATACTTATTGTAAAAAATGGAAGTTTTGTATTTGTTACATTTTCTAAACTACCAAGAGTCCATATAACAAAAGATTTAAGTTGAGCATTATCGCTAAAAAACTGTAAAATACTTACTATTGCCGATACTCCTGAACCAAATAAAATACCAAGAACCAAAAGTGTCATTATATCTTTTACTTTGGTTGATGCGGCTAAAATTAATGACAATACAAGCCCTGAGCCAATCCACGATGCAATAACTAAAACACTTCCGTTTGAGTTAATAAAACCGAAATACCCACTAGTTAAAATAACCAAAGCAACACCTAAACTTGCCCCCGAACTAATACCTAAAACATAAGGTCCGGCTAGCGGATTTTTAAATACTGTTTGCATAAGTAACCCACTTATAGATAATGCACTACCTACAAGTAAAGCAGTAATTGCACGAGGAATTCTAAACTCTGTTATTATTGTTTTAATACTCGAATTTTCGGCTGAAAATAATGAGTTAAAAATTTCTTTTGCAGAAAATATTTCGGAACCAACAAACACATCTAAAACAAAAAGTAAAACCGTGATTAACAGTAATACAATAAATTTTAAGCTATATGTGTTATTGGTAGTAATCATTTAAGTGTGTAAAGTTAGCATTTCATTAACAAAAATTATATTTTTTGTTGCAATAATTTGTTCAATACAATTATCTTTGCATTATGATTTTAATGATTGGAACTAGTGAAATATTAATTATTGGCTTGGTTGTGCTTTTGCTTTTTGGAGCAAATAAAATTCCTACACTAATGAAAGACGTGGGAAAAGGCGTTAGAGAAATTAATAAAACCAAACAAGAAATTAAAGAAGAATTGAAGCTAGACGATATGGAAATTGTTAAAAACATAAAGAACATAAAAGACACTATAAAAAAATAATGACAATTTTCATTTCTGATTATGCACTTTTAATATACGGCATACTAATTTTAGTTATTAGTGGCGATATTTTAGTACGTGGTAGTGTTTCGTTAGCACGATATTTTAAAATTTCAACTTTAATTGTTGGTGTTACAGTTGTGTCGTTTGGCACATCGGCTCCGGAGTTAATTGTTAGTATAAATGCAGCATTAACAGGGCATCAAGAAATTGCAATAGGTAATGTTGTTGGCTCAAATATTTCAAATATTGCATTAGTTTTGGCACTAACCGCAATAATTTTACCAATTGCCGTTGCTAAAAATAGTGTACGTATCGATTGGCCTGTAATGATGTTTTCAGGAATATTATTGTACCTTATGTCACACGATGGTAGAATTGAACAATATGAAGGCATCATTTTTATCATAATTCTTGTATTATATATATTATTTATCATACATAAAGGGAAAAAAGAACGGAAGCATGCACCTGAGTTTAAAAAACCTCAGTATAATATATTTTTATCGTTAAGTTTTGTTATTGTTTCAATTATAGGTATGTATTATGGTTCTACTTTTTTAATTGATGGGGCATCAGGAATTGCCACTAATTGGGGGGTAAGCGAACGAGTTATTTCGGTTACAGTAATTGCATTTGGCACAAGTGTGCCGGAACTTTCTACTTCAGTAATTGCTGCAATAAAAAAGGAAAGCGATATTTCGGTAGGTAATATATTAGGTTCAAATATTTTTAATGTTTTTGCAATTCTCGGTATTACAGCAAGTATAAAAGATGTAACAGTATCATCAAAAATATTAACAAACGATATTTTATGGATGCTTGCATCGTTTATTTTGTTATTAATTTTTATGTTCGTTCCTAAAAAATATAAAATAACTCGTGCCGGAGGTGTTATTCTTTTAGTGTTTTACATTATTTTTATTTACACTAGTTTTTCGTAAAAATATAAACTTGTACAACACAACAAATACCACTTACTTTGCAAACATATATGGAAGTTTATTTACAAGTAGAGCAATTAACAAAATCGTTTGGCGATTTAGTACTTTTTGAAGACATTACATTTAGTATTCACAAAAACGAAAAAGTAGCTATTATTGCTAAAAATGGTGCAGGAAAATCAACATTATTAAGTATTATTAGCGGAATTAATACTGCCGACTCAGGCAATATTAGTTTTAAAAACGGAATACAAGTCGCTTTTTTAGAACAAACCCCTAATTTACCTGAACAAAACACAATATTAGACGTGGTTTATTTTAGTGATGATGAACGAAGTAGCATAATAAAAGAATATGAAACAGCATTAAAAAACGGAAATAATGAATTAATTGCAGAGTTGTCGCATAAAATAGACACATTAAACGCGTGGAATTACGAAACAAACATTAAGCAATTACTTTCTAAACTTAAAATAAAAGACCTTTCTCAAAAAATTGAAACATTATCAGGAGGTCAAAAAAAACGTATTGCATTAGCTATAACCTTATTAAAAGAACCTGATTTACTTATACTTGACGAACCAACAAACCATCTTGATTTAGAAATGATTGAGTGGTTAGAGCAGTACCTGAAAAAGTTTAAAGGTACATTGTTAATGGTAACTCACGACCGTTATTTTTTAGATAGAGTATGTAATAATATTATTGAAATAGATGATTTTGGATTACATAAATATACCGGTAATTACGAATATTATCTTGTAAAACGTGCAGAACGAATTGCTCAAAAACAAAGCGAAATAGACAAAGCTAAAAACCTTATGAGCAAAGAACTCGATTGGATGAGGCGAATGCCAAAAGCAAGAGGTACAAAAGCAAAATATCGTATTGATGCGTTTTATGAACTGGAAGAAAAAGCAAAGAAACGCATAAATAACGATACTGTTGAAGCTAATGTACTATCGAAACGGCTAGGTAAAAAAATTGTAAATTTTAATAATGTATCAAAATCGTTTGGAAAACTAAAGGTTTTAGAAGATTTTACATACAGCTTTACACGTGGCGAAAAAGTTTGTATTGTAGGAAACAACGGAACCGGAAAATCTACATTTTTAAACCTGCTTACCGGTAATTTACAACCCGATAGTGGCGAAATTGAAGTTGGTTCAACCATAGAATTTGGGTATTACAAACAAGATGGTATTTCAATAAGCAATAATGAAAAAGTTATTGATGTGGTTACTAAAGTAGCCGAATTTATTGATATGGGTAAAGGTAAAAGTTTATCTGCATCGGGTTTTTTAACTCGGTTTTTGTTTCCTCCAGAAAAACAACATAACCAAGTTGCAAAGCTTAGCGGTGGCGAAAAACGCCGTTTATACTTACTAACAGTACTAATTAAAAATCCTAACTTTTTAATTTTAGATGAGCCAACAAACGACCTAGATATAATGACTCTTAATGTGTTAGAAGATTTCTTACAAACCTATCAAGGAGTATTAATAATAGTATCGCACGACCGTTATTTTACCGATAAACTTGCCGATAGATTATTTGTTTTATCAGAAAATGGTAAACTTAAAGGTTTTGAAGGTAACTATACCGAATATAGAAATTATAAAGAGCTAGAAGAATTAAAAGCACAAAAAAATAAACCAAAGGGAAATAAGTCAAAACCTATTACTCAAAAAATAGAGAAACCAAAACGAATGGGTTTTAATGAAAAACGTGAGTTTGAACAACTTGAAAAAGATATTGAAGAATTAACAGCAAAGAAAACAGAAATAGAAGAATTTTTAAGTTCAGGTACTACAGACCATACCGAGTTACAAGAAAAATCAGAAGAAATACAAAAAATAATAAATTTACTCGACGAAAAAGAAATGCGTTGGCTTGAGTTGAGTGAGTTATTGTAAAACTATTATTTTGTTAATCATAATTTATTTATAACTTTATTTTTTGTATTCAATTCCATACCAATTGGTGCGTAAAATATTATTTTTCCATAATAACACCTTGTCCGCTTACGGATAAGAGGTTGTTTATTAAATTATTAACTATGATTTCAGCTCAAAATCAAGAACAATTAGAAGCACTTAAATATAAAATGGAAGTGCAGTTACCTGTAAACAAAATACTAAACGCAAAAATTATTGAATTAAAAACAGGTTTTGCAAAAATAATAATACCTTTTAAAAAAGAATTTGTAGGTAGTTTTAAGCAAGGCTTTTGGTTTGGGGGAATATTATCTGCTATAGCCGATTGGGCAGGAGCAACGGTAGCTAGCGCGGTTGTTGCAAACAACAATATTTTAATAAATACTGTTGATATGCGAATAAAATACTTAAAACCTGCATTAGAAAATATTGATATATATTGTGAGGCAACAGTTTTGAGTTATAACAATAATTTAATACGTATAGCAATTAAATTATATCAAAATACCGATAATAATATAGTTACCGATGTAAAAAGTTTATTTATTGTAGTTAATTAAAGACTTTTGTTTTAGACAATTTAAGCCAATGGTAAACTGTAGATAAATGCAACAGGGAACTTCTAATAATAATAAATTTTCACGTAAAATGTTTGCAAACGTTTAATTTACAATGGGTTTTTACAAACAAAAAAGCTGTCTAAATGTAAAATTAAGACAGCTTTTTTTATAGTATAAATATTTTTATTAGAATCTTTTCTCTTTAATTCTTGCACTTTTTCCTTGCAATCCTCTTAAATAGAAAATTCTAGACCTGCGAACTTTACCTTGCTTATTCATCTCAATTTTGTCTATATTAGGAGATGATATTGGAAAAATTCTTTCAGTACCAAAAGTACCAGACATTTTTCTAACTGTAAAAGTTTCGGTATTTCCGCTTCCTCTACGCTGTATTACTACACCTTTAAATTGTTGAATACGTTCTTTATTACCCTCTTTAATTTTATAATGTACTGTTATTGTATCACCACTCTTAAAGTTTGGAAACTTATTCTCTATAGCGTATTCGCCCTCTACATACTTCATTAAATCCATCACTACAACAATTTATTGTTATTGACTAAAATTTGGTCTGCAAAAGTACAAAAATTTTTAACAAATAAAAATCAATATTGCTATTTATTTATAAATATTTTATCACACATTATTACAGTTATTTCAAAAACATAAAACACAATATATAACATTCAGTCATACAAACAGTAACATTAACACAAGTTCTTGGTTAAATAAAAAATTATTTAAAATAAATTTGAGTAAAATAAATAATAATTGATAATTAAATTCTATAATTGTATCTTTATGAAGAAAAACAATAGTAATGGCTATTATCAATTCAATTATTTCTTGGTTTAACGAAAATAGAATTGCAAAAATTGATTTAATGCGTAAATATCCAGGAGAGATACAAAAAGAGGTATTTACAAATTTAATCGAAAAAGCAAAGGATACTGAGTGGGGAAATAAATATGATTATAAATCTATTCATTCTATATCTGATTTTCAAGAGCGTTTTCCGGTAAACGATTACGAATTTTTCAAGCCTTATATAGAGCGTATTAAAAAAGGCGAAAAAGATATATTATGGTACGGCGAAACTAAATGGTTTGCAAAATCGTCAGGAACAACTAACGATAAAAGCAAATTTATACCGGTTTCAACAGAGTCTATAGACCAAACTCATATGCGAGGAGGAAAAGATGTGTTAGCAATATACACGCATAACTTTCCGGAAACAAATGTATATACCGGCAAATCGCTTATTCTTGGCGGAAGCCATCAAATAAATAATTTTGAGAACCAATCGTATTATGGCGATATATCTGCTGTTTTAATTGAAAATTTTCCATTATGGGCTAAATTTTTAAGAGCCGGTAATCAAGAAACAGCTTTGCTTAGCGAATGGGATGTGAAAATTAAAAAAATGGCGGAAGAAACTGTAAATCAAAATCTTGTTAGTTTTGCGGGAGTTCCTTCGTGGACTTTGGTTTTTATTAAATATGTACTAAAATTAAAAAACACTAATAATTTACTCGATATATGGCCAAATTTAGAACTATTTTCGCACGGAGGTGTTAGTTTTGAGCCATATAGAGAGCAGTTTAAACAGCTTATTCCATCAAGTAATATGAATTATTTAGAAACTTATAATGCATCAGAAGGCTTTTTTGGAATTCAGGCAAACCCCAATACCAACGATATGCTCTTAATGCTTGACTATGGTATTTTTTACGAATTTATTCCGATGACCAAATTTGGAACAGACAACCCCAAAACTTTAACTATTGAAGAAGTTGAATTAGATGTAAATTACGCAATAGTTATTTCAACCAATGGTGGTTTATGGCGCTATTTAATTGGCGACACTGTTAAATTTACTTCAAAATATCCATTTAAAATACAAGTTACTGGTCGTACAAAGCATTTTATTAATGCATTTGGCGAAGAACTTATTGTTGACAATGCAGAAAAAGCTATAAATATTGCCTGTAAAAGAACAAATTCATCGATAAAAGAATACACAGCAGCACCAATATATCCAACAAAAACAACTAAAGGTGGACATGAGTGGATTTTTGAATTCGAGAAACCTCCTAGCGATATAAATTATTTTATTGATGTACTTGATACTGTTTTAAAATCGCTTAACTCTGATTATGAAGCTAAAAGGTATCAAAATATGAGTATTGATACTCCAAAAATACATATTGCACCCGAAGGTTTGTTTTACCAATGGTTAAAAAACAAAGGTAAACTCGGAGGGCAAAATAAAGTGCCACGCCTTTCAAACAATAGAAAATATATTGATGAATTATTATTATTGATGAATAAATAAACCAATGAAATACCTGATACTTCTTATTACATTTTTTTTTATTAACACCAAAATAATTATTGAAAAACCATACAGTTTCTTTGAAACAAACTCTATGGATAATATATTTTTGGTTAAAGATTATACAATTACACAATATACATACCAAGGCAAGAAAATTCAAACGTATTCAAAATCGGAGTATGGAAATATTACTTCTGTTGATGCGAGTAATCCTTTTAGAATATTACTTTTTTATAAAGATTTTAACAAGCTAGTTTTTTTAGATAACAAACTTGCCGAAATATCAGAACATATTTCACTTGATGAATTAGGAATAACAGAAGCAAATGTTATATGTTCATCTGCAACAGGTGGTTTTTGGCTATTTAACACTAATACATTTCAGTTAGAAAAATATAATTCTAAATTAAACTTGCTACAGTCTGGAACAAAAATGCAAGGCATAATAGATAGGGCTGAAACTCCTGATTTTCTTTCAGAAACAGGAAATTATATTTATCTCGGATTCAGAAATAAAGGCGTATATTTGTATGATTTTTATGGTACATTTATTAAATTTATTCCAGTAAATTACAAAAGTACTATTAAAGTAATTAATAATTATATTTTTTATAATTCCGATTCATTATACCGATACAATACTAAAAGTTTTGAAACAAGAACTATTGATGTAAATTACTCAGAAACAAATAGTTTCAGTATTGAAAAAAACTTAATATTTATTGGTGACAATAAAACTATTCGGGTGTTTAATGATAAATAATTATTAATTAAATTTATAATCTTCAATAAACCCTGATTCTTTAATATCTTTTACTAAATTAGGTGTTATTTCAACCGAAACTGAACGTGAGAACATGTCTATCCACACCCTTGATTGTTGATGGTAAACCATAAATTTCACTTCAGTATTGCCATTATACTTTAACAATATTTCTTTAAGTTTTGATATTTCATTCTCTTTAATTTTATCTACATTAATTTTAAGTGTAAGCGATTTAAAAATATTCTTTTTGGCTTCCGATAATAAATCTACTGTACGAATATCAAACATTAATTCGCCCTCCGGTCCCCAAGTTTTTTCTTTTACCACACCTTTAATTACAATAGTGTATCCTTTCTGAAAATATTGTTTTAGTTCAATCCATTGTTTATTCCAAAACAAGTGTTCGTAAGTACCAGCATAATCTTCAATAGTAATTCTACCAAATGGCTCGCCTTTTTTGTTAAGTCGCTCAATACTTTCGGTAACAAAACCTACTACTTTTATTTCTTGCCCCTTTATACTTGCTAAATTATTGAGCGTACTTGTATCAGTTACTTTAAGGGCATCAATTTCTAATTTAAAAGGGTCTAACGGATGTGCCGATAAATATACGCCAATTGTTTCTTTTTCATAGTTTAAGCGTTCCATTATTGGCCACTCATTAGAAGGGGTAGGTTTAGGTTTTTCTATTTGAGCATCTAAACTATCGCCAAAAAGACTTGGTGCCGAACCTGTTTCATTTTGAAAACTACTACCATATTTTGCTAATCGCTCAATAAAAGTTTGTCCTTTATCGTCTTTAGAGAAATACTCGTATCTTTCAAATTCAAACTCGTCGAACCCTCCCGCATAGGCAAGGTTTTCGAGTGTTCTTTTGTTTACTGATGACAAATTAACACGTTCAATAAAATCGTAAATATTTTTATAAGCACCGTTTTTATTACGTTCTTCTATAATATTGTCTACAGCTGAGCCTCCAACGCCTTTAATAGCTTTTAAGCCAAAACGCACATCACCTTTTTTATTTACAGCAAACTGCGAGTAACTCTCATTTACATCGGGTCCCATAACTTGCATTCCCATATGGCGACACTCATCCATAAAGAATGTAACTTTTTTAATATCGTTAAGGTTACGGCTAAGTACCGATGCCATAAATTCGGCAGGATAATGTGCTTTTAAATAAGCAGTTTGGTACGATACGTAAGAGTAACAAGTGGCATGAGATTTATTAAAGGCATATTTTGCAAATGCCTCCCAATCGTGCCATATTTTTTCTATTGTTTTATTTATATCTTGGTTTAAATCGTTACATTCTTTTACAAATTGAGGGTTTGCATTACAACCGGCAACAAACTTAACTTTTAGTTCGTCCATCATCGATTTAATTTTTTTACCCATTGCTTTACGTAATGAGTCGGACTCGCCACGAGTAAAACCACCTAAATGACGTGATAAAAGCATAACTTGCTCTTGGTAAACTGTAATACCATAGGTTTCTTCAAGGTATTTACTCATCATAGGTACATCGTAAACAATTTTAGTTTTATCGTGTTTACGTTCAATAAAATCAGGGATATACTCCATTGGTCCCGGACGATACAAGGCGTTCATTGCAATTAAATCTTCAAATTTAGATGGTTCTAAATTTTTTAGATGTTTTTGCATACCGGGCGACTCAAATTGGAACAATCCAATTGTATCTCCTTTGGCATAAAGTTCGTAAGTTTCCTCATCTTCTAAGTCAATATTTTCAATATCAACATTTATTCCTTTAGATAGTTTTATATTTTCAACAGCATCTTTAATTATAGATAGTGTTTTAAGGCCTAAAAAGTCCATCTTAAGTAAACCAATATCTTCAACATGCTTGCCGTCGTATTGAGTTACGTAAGTTAGTTCAGAATCTTTTGTTATACTAATTGGCACATAATTTTCTAAATCATCTTTACCTATAATAATTCCACAGGCATGAGTTCCTGTATTTCTTATAGAGCCTTCTAAAACTTCTGCATATTTTAATACATCAGCAGCTTCATCATTTCCATCTTTTATTTCTTTAAGCTCTTTTACTTCTTTAAATGCTCCTTTTAAATTTGTTCCGGGTGTATCTGGTACTAATTTAGCAATTTTATCGGTTTCCGATAACGGATATTCTTGTACACGAGCTACATCTCTGATAGACGATTTTGCCGCCATTGTTCCAAATGTAACAATGTGTGCCACACGTTTTTCTCCATATTTTTCTACTACCCATTTTAATATTTTAGCACGTCCGTCATCATCAAAATCAATATCAATATCAGGCATTGAAATTCTATCTGGATTTAAAAACCGCTCAAAAAGTAAATCGTACTTAATTGGGTCGATATCGGTAATTCGCATACAATATGCTGCTGCCGAACCCGCTGCAGAGCCACGTCCGGGGCCAACAACTACACCCATTTTACGAGCTGCAGCTAAGAAATCCCAAACAATAAGGAAATATCCGGGAAATCCCATTTCTCTAATTACCATTAATTCAAAATCAAGACGCTCTGTTCTTTCCTCATTTATATCGTCGCCCCAGCGCATTTTTGCACCTTCGTAAGTTACTTTTCTTAGGTAATCTGCCTCAAACAGTGTACGTAATACTTTATCGTATCCGCCAAGATTTATATATTTTTCTCTTTTTTCTTCTTCGGTAATATCACTTTTAAAAAAAGCTGCTATTAAACTATCGTCATCAATATATTTTTCTCGATATTGTTCGATTGTGCCAAAATCTTCAGGTATGTCAAACTCTGGCATAATAGGGCTCTTGTCAAGAGTAAATGATTCAACTTTGTTAGTTATTTCTTGTGTTGATACAATAGCCTCAGGAATATCGGCAAAAAGTTTTTTCATTTCTGCTTGAGTTTTCATCCACTCTTGCCCTGTATATTTCATGCGAGTTGGATCGCTCATAACACGCCCTGTACTTACACAAAGTAATCGTTCTTGTGCTTCTGAATCTTTTTCTTCTACATAATGAACATCGTTTGTTGCTACAATTTTAATATTGTGTTTTTTTGCAATTTCGATAATTTTAGAGTTTACAAAAACTTGGTCGTCGTAAACTTTTTTATTCATTTCCGGATCGTCAGACTTATGTCTTTGAATTTCTAAATAATAATCCTCGCCAAATAATTCTTTATACCATAAAACTGCTTTTTCGGCTTCTTCAATAGTGCTATTCATTATTTTTTGAGGTATTTCACCTCCTAAACAAGCACTTAAAACTATTAAATCTTTGCTGTTTTCTTTTAATAAATCTTTATCAATACGTGGTTTCATATAGTACCCATTGAGCCACGAGTACGATACCATTTTTATTAGATTTTTATATCCATTTTCGTTTTTAGCTAAAATTACTAAATGATGTCCGCCGTAATCTTCTTTGGTTTCTTTGGTTTTCATACCTCTACGAGCAACATAAACCTCGCAACCAAGTATTGGTTTTATTCCTTCTTTTGTTAACAGTTTATGAAATAGTTTATTCCCAAACATATTTCCATGATCAGAAATTGCTACGGCTTTCATACCGTCTTTTTTGGCTTTTGCAACAATATCCGGTATTGCGGCGGCACCATCAAGAATAGAATACTGGGTATGTAAGTGTAAGTGTGTAAAACTAACATTTGAAATATCTATATTCTCAACTAAATCTACTGTCTTATTATCTGATACCTCGTCGGAATTTACTGTTTCATCTAAATCTTTGTTACTATATGGTTGTGTATTTAAGCCTATTGGCTGAAAAGGTTCCTGGTTTACTTTCTTAAATTCATCAATATCGTCAAAAGTAAATTTAATTTTTCTGCTAGGGATTATTTCCAAACGTATAAGTTCGAAGAAACAACGTGCTGTGGCCTCTACATCGGCGGCAGCATTATGAGCTTCTGAGAATTCTTCGTTAAAAAGTTTTTTATGAAGTTCTCCTAATGTCGGCCATTTATAGCCATTTCCTCTGGGTTTTGGTATTGCACAATATTGAACAGGGTCCTCTTTTGTATCAATAACAGGAAATTTATCTAATTTAGTATTTATACTTTTTCTTATAAATTCTGCACCAATTATATTATTATCAAAACTTATGTTATGGCCAATTACAAAATCAATTTTTTTTAAGGCTTTATTAAATTCTTTTAATACAAATGCTAAATCAACACCTTGCTTATTTGCACGCTCAGTAGTAATGCCATGAATTTTTACCGCTTTATAAGGTATTTCGTAAGCTTCAGGCTTTATTATGTAATTTTTAACCTCAATAAGTTCACCATTTTTACCGTGTACTTGCCATGATATTTGTACCATTCTAGGCCAATTTTCAGAATCGGTTAATGGGACATTCCAATTTTTTGGTAATCCTGTTGTCTCTGTATCGTAAATTAAAAACATAAAATAATAAATTTAAAAGTTATTGGTACTGAGTTTAGAATTTTAATTCTTAACAAAGTTTTGTAAAAATATTGCTTTTATGCGTCAAAATACGTCTTAGTATTGAATAATAATTAACAATTTTTTAAATACTATTTTATTTGTTAATTATTACAAAAACATAAATAATATTTCATAAGCTCAATAAAATTTAAGAATTTTGTAAAAAATAAAATTTATGGCTTTTTTAAGGACCATTCTTATAATAATAATTGTTGTTTATGTACTAAAACTTATTGGTAGATATGTAATACCTTTACTTATAAAACGACAAATAAATAAATTTCAACAAGAGAATAACCGACAAACTTATCAGCAAAAACCCGAAGGTGAAGTTACAGTTGAAAAAGAAAAACCGGAAGGAAAAAAATTTAATTCAGATGAAGGTGAATATGTAGATTACGAGGAAATAAATTAATATTTAAATACATAGGCAACCTTTTTTATTTTTATTCAGTCTATGTTACGAAAGCTTACTTTATACATAAACAAATTCGGTAATTGTTTATAAAGGTTACAAATTGGCCAGCAGAAATGCTGGCTTTTTTATTTTCAAAATGTGTAAATAAAAAAATTTGTATCTAATCAGTCTGCAAGTTATACCAACTTAACACCAAAATACGCTATATAAATCATTTTTATTTTCCTTTCTTTTTGTTAAAAATTATTTATAACGTACTTTGATATCAATTTGGTATTAGCAATAAATTTTAAAGAATTAAAAACGCTAATCTTATTTTTAATAACAGTATCTGTAATAGACCTAAGAACAGCAAAACTGAAAGCACCGTAAGCTGATTTGAATTGCACGGACACTTTCTGCTTAACTTTAATCTGTTTGGGTTTAATTCCCCGTCCCTTGGGACGTATAAAAGAATAGTATTCCAAAACAATACCTCATCCGCTTGCGGCGAGGAGATTCATTATTTCTTATTGCTCTTTTCGAAGCATTGTTATCTGGCGGAACATTTTGAATATAAAGAATTCTTAACAACCTATGAATAAAGGTAAAAAATGACAGCTTTTACAGAAAAAACGAACGAAAAATCAAAAAATAGCTTTATCTTTTACAATGATTAGCAACAAAATAAGAGATATAATTATTACATTTGTATATACAAACCAAATTATAATGAAAATTCTACCTATATTATTCTTTATTTTAATTTCTTTTGGATCTATTTTAAGTAATAATCAATCTCATATTGATGAGGTAAGGTATGGAAAAATTGACTCAAAACAATATACAATCAAGGAGATAAATAATTTAATAGTTCTTTATAAAGACTCATTACTTATTGCAAACAATGAAAACCAAATTAGAAAAGTAGCATTTTATAATTTAATAATATCAAAGCTATATTACAAACTAGGAAGCTATAATAATAGTATTGCTTTTGGGAAAACAGCCATACAGAATTATAAAATAATTAAAGACACTTTTTTTATAGTTTCTGCTCTTACAAATATTGGAGCTATTTATGGCGAAATTCAAGAGAAAAAGATAGCTTTTGAATATTTTAAACAAATAGAACAACTTGCTTTAGAATCAAAAGACACTATAGTTTTAGCGTATAATTATATTAATCTAGGTGTATCATCATATGATGTAAATAATTCGTTATACTATTTTAAAAAGGCACAAGCTGTATTAGGTGATAAGAGAATAAATGAAACTTTTTATTTTAATCTGTCAGTAAATAAAGCTGCTATTTATTTTGATTTAGGTAAATATTATGATGCTAAAAACATTTATTTAAAATCGTTTTCTGAAATTGATTCTACCCATTTTTTTTATGGTGATATGGCTACTAATTTAGCACAATCTTATGCAAAATTAGGTGTGTTAGATTCTGCATTATTTTACAGTAAACTTGCATTGTATGAGAATCCAAATATGCGTAACTTTAATAATTTGGTTAATGCCTATTCTATTATTACAGATATTTATTTAAGACTTAATAAAACAGATAGTGCAAGATATTATTTAGAAAAATACAAAGATTATAATGATAGTTTAATCATAAAAAAGAAAACAGAATTTACTTCAAAACTTAGAGTTATATACGAAACAGATAAATTACTTAGCGATATTGAAAATAAAAAACAAGAACTTGAGAAATCGGATGCAAGATTAATTAATATGGCAATTGCATTAATTGTTACTATTATTGGTGTAATAATTTTTATTTTTTATTACCAAAAGCTTCAAATTAGTTATAAAAACATTGTTAAGGAAAGTGTGCAAGCTATAAAAATGGAAGAACAAATTGCTAGTTTAGAAAATATATTAAGCATTGAAAAGGATGTTGTAAAAAAGGAGGATGTAAATATTGAAAATAGTGATGAAATATTTGCAGAGATAATACGAATATTAGAACAAGAGAAATTATTTACTGAAGAGGATTTTGATGTAAATAAACTCGCAGATAAATAAAATACTAATAGAACATATATATCAAAAATTATTAATACTAAAACAGAAAGCTCTTTTGTTTCGTTTATTAATTCTTACAGAATTAAAGAAGCTAAAAAAATGCTTATTGATGAAAATTATAATAATTTAACTTTAACTGCTATTGGTAAAATGGCAGGCTTTAAATCGTCGGCTACATTTTATCGTGTTTTTAAACAAAAAACAGGTGTAACACCTTCTTTCTTTATGAAAAATAAAAATTTATAGAAATTTTAAAACTTGTTAGGTATACTTTATTACAAACTACGTTCAAAATGACAAATGCCTTAGTTTTATGATGTAAGCTAACATCAACGCTGTCATACTGAGTAAAGTGAAGTATCTTATTTTAATCTGTTTGGGTTTAATTCCCCGTCCCTTAGGACGTATAAAAGAATAGTATTCCAAAACGATACCTCGTCCGCTTGCGGCGAGGAGATTCATTCTGTGTGGGTTTTGTTTTTCTTATATTTTGTGTAATA
>CAMZKE010000050.1 GCA_947311115.1 uncultured Bacteroidales bacterium
AGACATGAGACATGAGACTTGAGACTTGAGACTTGAGATGTGAGACTTGAGACTTGAGATGCGAGATGTGAGACTTGAGATGTAAGGCTTTTTAACTCTATTAACTTTTCAACTTTATTAACTTTACAACTTTATTAACTTTCCAACTTTTAACCTTGTTAACTTTTAACCTTGTTAACTTTGTGAATTTTTTAAACTTTTAACTTATTAAGATACAATAAAAATAATATTAATTAGTTATATTTGCGAACTCATAGAAATTATATATATGTACAAGAATATTTTTATAACTATTATACTAGCTTTTACAATAAAAGCATACTCTCAATCATCTGTTATTGGACAAGAGACAGGAGACGAATATAGAGTTATTACCACCGCAGTTCCTTTTTTATCAATCGCACCTGATTCTAGAGCAGGAGCCATGGGTGATGCCGGTGTGGCAACAACGCCTGATATTAACTCAATACAATATAATGCTGCTAAATATGCATTTATTGAAAAAGATTTTGGTATTGCTGTATCATATGTACCTTGGTTAAGAAAGTTAGTTAACGATATTAACTTAGCTCATTTGGGAGCATATAAAAAACTTGGAGACAAACAAATTATTAGTGCTTCACTTTTATATTTTTCGTTAGGTGATATAACTTTTACCGACGAATTTGGTAGCACAATTATGAACTATACACCTAATGAGTTTCAGATAAAAGCAGGGTACACTCGTCTTCTTACAAATGATTTATCTCTTAGCGTTTCATTAGGCTATGTTTACTCTAACCTTTCGGGAAGTATTGGAAATGAATATACTACTGCCGGTACTGCTTTTACCGCTGATATTGGTGCTTTCTACAAAAAAGGCTTTGAAATTTCAGGCAAAAGAGCTAATCTAAATTTAGGATTTAGCATATTAAATATTGGTAATAAAATGTCGTATAGCAGTAATAAAAATGAAAGATCATTTTTACCAACTACTTTTAAGTTTGGAACCGCATTAACGATAGATATTGACGAATATAATTCGTTTATGTTAACAGGCGAAGTTGGCAAACTATTAGTTCCATCACCTCCTATTTATTATAGTGCAGGAGAAATCGGACCTGATGGAGATACTATATCAGCCGGAAGTAAAGTAGTTAAATACGGAAACGACCCCAAAGATGTATCTGTTGGTACAGCATTATTTTCATCGTGGGCTGATGCACCAGGAGTTTACGACCCTGCAACAGGTGAGCGAAGTGTATTTAAAGAAGAGTGGAGAGAATTTACTTGGAGTATTGGAGCTGAATATTGGTATTCAAAACAATTTGCTTTACGTGCCGGATATTTTCACGAAAGCACAATGAAAGGAAACCGTAAATTTTACACCGTAGGTTTAGGACTAAAACTAAACACTTTTGGTATAGACTTTTCTTATTTAATTGCGAAACAGAATAACCCATTAGAAAACACATTACGTTTTTCTCTTTTATTTGAATTTGGGGGAGATAATAAGAAAAACTAGTTTATGAACTTCAGAATTGGACAGGGTTACGACGTACATAAACTTGTAAAAGGCGAAAATCTAATTCTTGGAGGTATTAAAATTAATCATACAAAAGGAACAATTGCTCATTCTGATGGCGATGTTCTAATTCATGCAATAATTGATGCTATTCTTGGATCTGCAAATCTTGGCGATATTGGTAAACTATTTCCCGATACGGATAGCAAATATAAAAACATTGATAGCAAAATTCTATTAGCAGAAACGGTTAAACTACTTCGTAATAATAATTATGAAATAGAAAATATTGATTCTACAATAGTTTTACAAAAACCTAAAATAGCAAGTCATATCTTTAAAATGAAAGAAGCCATTTCTAATGTTTTATGTATTGAAATAAATAAAATCAGTATTAAAGCTACAACTACCGAATGTTTAGGGCTTGAAGGTAGAGAAGAAGGGATATCGGCTCAAGCTATTTGCTTAGTCTACAAGAAATAAAAAAGGCCATCCGAACTAACGAATGGCTTTTATAAACTATTATTAACTTAAAAAAACATTAAAATTATCCTAAATACGTTTTCAAAATATTACTTTTTGAAGTATGTCTTAATTTTCTAATTGCTTTTTCTTTAATCTGACGAACTCTTTCACGAGTTAAACCAAATTCATTTCCAATTTCCTCAAGAGTTAATTCCTGAGTGCCAATACCATAAGAATACTTTAATATTTCACGCTCACGCTCTGACAATGTTGAAAATGCTCTATGTATCTCAGTACTCAACGACTCTGAGATTAAACCTTTATCTACTTTTGGAGAATCTGGGTTTTCTAACACATCAAGTAAACTACCATCTTCACCCTCTTGAAAAGGAGCATCAACCGATACGTTTTTACTAGAAACTTTCATTGTTTCCAATACCTTTTCAACAGGTAAATCCATAATTTCGGATAATTCCTCAGGCGTTGGTTGTCTTTCAAACTCTTGCTCAAAAGCAGCAATTGCTTTCTTATATTTACTAAGTGTACTTACCTGATTTAAAGGCAAACGCACAATTCTTGATTGCTCATTTACGGCCTGCATAATTGATTGACGAATCCACCAAACAGCATAGGAAATAAATTTAAAACCACGAGTCTCATCAAATTTCTTAGCAGCCTTAATCAAACCAAGATTACCTTCGTTAATTAAATCGGGTAATGTTAAACCTTGATTTTGGTACTGCTTTGCAACAGAAACAACAAAACGTAAATTAGCACGTACCAACTTCTCCTCTGCTATTTTATCGCCTTGACGAATTCGTTGTGCTAACTCTACTTCTTCCTCCACTGTGATTAAATCGTATTTTGCAATCTCTTGCAAATACTTATCAAGCGAAGCACTTTCTCTGTTAGTTATTGATTTTGTTATCTTAAGTTGCCTCATACTCTAATTCTAAAATTTTCGCAAAATTACGACTTTTTAATCTAATATCAAATAGACTAATGTAATAAATTAATACTTTCATCAACATTATTATAATTTACTGATTTTCTGAAAAATACAATATTATACATAACAATAAATTAGAACTTATATTGTTCTGTTTTTATTAAAATATCTTAAACAGTATTAATATTCTTCTTTTTAACCCGAATTATTCATAGAAATTAACAATATAGCATCTAAAACCATAGCAATAAATCTAATACACAAGCCCCCAAATTTGGTTAATTTATTTTATGTATTTTTCGTTTTCTAATACTTTATTGCAAACCATTTGCAGTATTCATATACAGTTTCATGGTTCAACGCCTCGTTTCAGAAAAAGAAAAAAGCATGAATAATACAGGTTAAGATGCAATTATAAAAAAACATTTTATTTTTTCACTAATCTTGAACTTTTATTTTATCATTAATCCCAACACCGGAAAGCACTTCAATATTTATTTCATCAGACAAACCTGTTTCAATTTTTATTTTATCGAACACAAAAGAATCTTTTTCCAACTCAACATACTTATTGTTATTTTCAAAAATTATTAAACTTTCATCGATAGCCATAACACTGTCGTGATGAGCCAAAACAATATCGGCATTAGCACTATAACCTGCACGAATAAATACACTATCGTTTAACTCTACCGAAGCCTTTATTTCAAACTGAATTGCTCCATTTTCTTTTACTCCTTTTGGTGAAATATATTCTAAATTGGCATTAAACTTATAATCCGAAATTGCTCCAATTTTCAAAACAAGAGGCATTCCCAATTTTAATTTTCCAACTTCTGATTCGTCAATTTTTCCGATAAAAATCATATCGCTCATATTTGCAATAGTGGCAATAGTAGTTCCATCATTAAAAGTATTACTTTCTATAACCGAATTACCTTCTTTTACCGGAATATCTAATATCATACCTGTAATTGTTGAACGCACAAGTGTATTTGTAACTCCGTTAGATTTTTTAGTTACACCCTCTTTTATGAGTTGCAAATTATCTTCCGAAGCATTTAATTCTTCCTTTGCTTTTTGAAAAGCTATTTCATAAATCTGAAAATCGGCTATTGGTATTATAGCTTTATTGTAAAGTTCTTTTTGGCGATTGAATTTTATTTCTTGCTCATTGTAATTTATTTGTGCCGTTTTTACTCTTGCTTCGGCATTATTTAAACTAAGCATATCCGGTATAATACGAATTTGAGCAATTAAATCGCCCTTTTTAACCTCATCGCCTGCTTTTACATAAAGCTTCTCAATAATACCCGATACCTTTGGTTTTATTGCTACTTCTTTACGAGGTTCTACATTCCCTGTTGCAACTGTTTTTTTTACAATATTTGTAATTATTGGCGACTTTGTTTTATATATTACAGTCTCTGTTTTTGACTTATTAAACAGGAATATTATAGTATATATAAATATCCCTAAAACAATTACGGCTCCTAAAATTTTAAAAAACTTTTTCATTTCTATATGTTTTATATTTACTTACTCATCTCTTAATGCATCAATAGGTTTTACACTTACTGCACGTTTTGCAGGTACAAAACCTGCAAAAATGCCGGAAACCGATAATACAATTATTGCTTTAATTGCTACAGAAAAATTTATCTCAGGATTACTAAACATACCGGTATCTCCACCTCCATTATTAACAAAATACGCAACAAGTTCAACAACCCAAGCACCTGCTGTTAAACCTAATAAGCCCGAGAATACTGTAATTATTACTGCCTCGTATATTATTTGTGTAATTACAGATTTTGGACTTGCTCCAATTGCACGTTTAATACCTATCTCTTTTGTTCGTTCTTTTACTATTACCAGCATAATATTACTAACACCAATAACTCCGGCAAGTAAAGTTCCTATACCAACAATCCACACAAGTATATTTATTCCTGTAAAAATTCCTTTCATTTGTTTAAATTGCTTTTCTACATTAAAACCACCCAGTGCTAATTTATCGTCGGGGTGAATTGAATGTAGTTCTGCAAGACGCGTTCTAACCTTTTGTTCAACTACCGACACAGGAATATTTTGTTTTGCAGTAATCGCAAAATAGCCAATAATATCGCCATAATTATACACTTTTTGCAGTGTTGTAAATGGGAGAATTACAACTTCGCTTTTATCCTCACCCATATCTTTACTTTTGGGCTTAAAAACACCAACAACTTTAAAATACACTCCATTAATTTTTAAATATTTGCCAATTGCATTTTCGTTTGGCTTAAACATTATTTTATAAACCCTATCGCCAATAACACAAACTTTACGCAAATCTGTAATATCTTTATTATTTATAAATCTACCTTGCAAAATTTTAACGGGATCAATTCGGTTATAATCAGGATAGTCACCATTTATACTAAATGCACCTACCTCTTTTCCTCTAATAACATTATTTCCTTCGCCTCCATAAGCTTGTATTTTTGGTGCAATAATATCAATTTCCTGTATCGAAGATTTTAAAGCAGCTATATCTCTATTAGTAAAATTAATGTTTCTGCCTCGTGGAAATCCTTTATATGGCATTGATGTTCTTTTAGACCATACAAACATCGAGTTTGTGGCAAAATCGCCAAATCCTTGCGTTACTCCATTTTCTAAGCCTTTGCCTGAACCTAACATTATTAATAACATAAATACACCCCACGAAACTCCAAAAACAGTTAAGGCTGTTCGAAGCTTGTTTTGCATTAACGATGCATATATTTCTTTTATGTTATCTAAATCTATCATTATTTGCACTCACCTCATAAATGTGAGTTAAATTACTTAAATAAATATTATTAATTACTCATTTTAAATTATAAATAATTTATTCGTGCCTTAGAGCTTCAATAGGTTTTATTCGTGCAGCTTTTCTGGCAGGAAAATAACTTGCTACAACTCCTGCTATTATTAAAACAATTGTTGCGTATATTGCTGTTGAAATATCAACTCCCGGATTTTTAAAAAACTGACTATCAGGTATATTATTTGCAACAAATTCCATTACCACAACTCCCAAAACCAAGCCAATATAACCCGAAACGGCTGTAATAATTATAGATTCTTGAATTATAAGTGATATTGTAGCCCAAGGTGTTGCTCCAATGGCTTTTCTAATTCCTATTTCTTTTGTTCGTTCATTTACAACTACAAGCATAATATTACTTACTCCAACAACACCTGCAATAATTGTAAATACACCAATAACCCATATAAAAATGTTTATGGCTTTAAATAAATCCATAAAATCTTTAAACTCTTCTAAATTATTGCTTATCCATATTGCTCGTTCATCATCTTTGGCAAAAGTTTTTCTTTTTGAAAATAAATTGCGCAAATTAGCTTCAATTTCACGACTCTGGTCAATATCGTTTGATTTTGATGTCATTGTAATAATACCAACATCATCGCGACCTGTAAATATTCGTTGAATAGCTGAAATTGGTAAATATAATCGTCTGTTTTCACGATCTCGTTTATCAGAGAAAACTCCAACTATCTTAAAATTAATTCCGTTTATTATTACGTATTTACCTATCGGACTTTCATCTTTAAATAAAGCATTTTTTGCTTCAATACCTATAACAGCAACTTTTCTATATTGTTCTATATCTATATTATTAATAAATCTTCCTGAAAGTATATTAATTTTTTCAATAACCTTATGATTAGGGTGTACCGCTTTTAAATCGAAAGTACCATACTCGTTTTTATAATTTATTGGCGATGAAGACCAAACTCCAAGCCGAGCCGAAAGATTCTCGATATTATTAATATTTTTTTCTACTGCATCAAAATCAGCATTATCAAACATTATATTTCTACCTGGTTTTAAACCATTATATGCCAAGGATGTTTGTCCACCACCAACCCAAATACTATTTACAGCATCGCCACTAAACTCGTCTTGCACTCCATTTTGCAAGCCTTTGCCCGAGCCAAGCAAAAGTATTAACATAAATATGCCCCAAGACACACTAAATCCTGTAAGAAAAGTACGCAACTTATTCTTTTTGATAGTGGATAGTATTTCTTGCCATTTATCTATGTCGAACATTTATCCTGCTGTTTAAATATTTATTATTAAACCATCTTTTAAATTAATTACTCTATCACACATTTGGGCTATATCACTTTCGTGAGTTACAATTACTACCGAAATACCTTGTTTGTTTATCGATTTAAAAATCTGCATTACTTCGTATGATGTTGTTGTGTCTAATGCCCCTGTTGGTTCATCGGCTAAAATTACTTTTGGGTTTGATATTAATGCACGTGCAATTGCAATACGTTGCTTTTGCCCACCCGACAATTCGCTTGGTAAATGCTTTGCCCAATCTTTTAATCCAACTTTTTCGAGATATTCTAAAGCAAGTGCATTTCGTTTTTTACGTTTTACACCCTGATAATAAAGTGGTAACGCAACATTCTCAACAGCTGTTTTAAAAGATATTAAATTAAATGATTGAAATACAAATCCTAAAAATTTACTTCTAAGTTTTGCTGCCTTTGTTTCATTTAAGTCTTTTACAAGAATATCATTTAAATAATACTCTCCATTATCATAATTATCTAACAGTCCTAAAATATTCAGCAAAGTAGATTTTCCAGAACCTGAAGAACCCATTATTGCAACCATTTCACCTTGTTTAATGTGTGCATCTATTCCTTTTAATACGTGCAATTTTGAATCGCCTATATCATAACTTTTATTTATGTTTTTTAATATTATCATTTAATTAAATTATGAGTATTTAAGACGATACTGTCATGCATTTGTTACAATTCGTTTAATTTACTAAAATACTCGCAAAATCTACTATAAACCAAATTGTACAATTACTTTTTTAATTGTAATTTAATTATCAAAAAATACAATCGCTTAATTTAGTTTAAAATAAATTTAATAATTATACATAATCAAACATTTATGATTATTGTTGATTAATTTAAAAAATAACTATTAGTTATAATGACCAACATAAGATTTAATAATAAAATACATCTTTTATAAATACAAAACTCTATTACCGTTTAGTGTATACATTTTATATTAGCAAAGATTCTAACTTATAATTGTTAACACACTCTATTTTACCAATCAATACATTTGTTTTACAAATTAGCACTATCTGTATTCGAATATTTAATACTATTGTAAAAATTAAACCCCTACGTAATGAAAATTAAACATTTAATAACTTTGGCTGCTATTATTGCAACCCTATCTGCATTTTCTTATAATTTACCTGCAACAGGTAATAACTCAATAACAACTTGCTCCGGAACACTGTATGACAATGGCGGAACAGGTAATTACTCAGATGACTGTAGTGGTTACACCGTAATTTACCCAACATCAGGAAGCTCAGTACAATTAACCGGGACTTACGCTTTTGAAGACCAATGGGATTACGTATTAGTATATAGCGGTGTTGGCACAGGAGGAACATTATTAGGAGCATTTACAGGGAGTGGGTCTATCCCAACAATAAATTCTTTGGCAATAGATGAGCCTTTAACAGTTAAAATATATTCAGATGGTAATACCAATGAAAGTGGAATTGTCTTTACAATTAATTGCACTACAAATACAGGAAATTCAACTAATCCTTATGCTGGCGATAATTGTTCCGGTGCATCGCAGATATGTAATATTGATGGTTACCAAGGAAGTACCGGAAATTTTTATACAGTTGACAAACCCGGAAATATGTGTGACGAATGTAGCTTGTTTGGTAGTTACAATACAGGGTCAATAGAGAATAATTCTTGGATTACTTTTACAGCAATGGCGACTAGTATTTCGCTTCAAATAGATATTGGTAATTGTAGAGAAAATGATGGAATACAATTTGCGATCTACTCTGGTAATAATTGCGACGGTTTTTCATTATTATCTGACCCTATTTATACTGATGGAAATTCTGGACATCAGGGAACTTACACTTTTAGTGCTTCGGGGCTGACTGTAGGAGATACTTATTATTTTATGGCTGATGGTTTTAATGGTGATGTTTGTGATTACGAACTTACTGTAATTTCAGGAATAATGGACGGTAGTATTACCGGACCAGCTGATGTATATTGTACACCAAATACTTATGTTGTAAATAGTAATGCCACAGGTTATACTTGGTCTGGTTTAACAGGAGCAACTTTTACAGGTCAAGGAACTAACACTATAACTGTAACAGACTGGGGCTCTTTAAGTTCTGCAAACATCACTTGTGTCTCTGATGCAGGAGCTTGCGTGGGAAATACGGCAGATTATTCGGTTACGATACATCCTCAAACAACTATTTCCGGAACAACTACAATATGTAATGGTAGTAGTACAACTCTTACTCAGTCAGGTTCGGCTAATCAATGGTTTGAAAATACTTGTCCGAATTTATGGAAAGAGGATTGGGATGCACAATCTTATGGATTGATAAACACTACGCAAAACTCTGTTAATGGAATACTTAATGTTACATCTACATCAAACGACCCAATGATTGATATGAGTGGTTTAGGTTCGTTTGACCCAAATGTTTACAGATATATTCAAGTTAGATATAGAGTAAGTTCCGGTTCTGCAGGATTAGCAGAAATTTTCTTTTACAACACTAGCCATTCAGGTGCTGTTGGAGGCGAATCGGCTGTAGGTTCGCTTAACAGTGATGGAAATTGGCATTTATTAAACATTGACATGCAAAACGACCCGCAATATACTTCAGGAGGTAATATTACAGGTTGGCGTTTCGATTGGTGTAATGCTAATGCAGTAACAATGGACATAGATTATATTTCATTAAGTTCAAGTGTTGCTACAGATTTTGGTACGTCTATAAATGTGTCTCCAACAAATACAACAACTTACTATATAGTCCCCGGCGAAAACTGTTCTTGTGTCAGTGCTACTGTATCAGTAAGCCCTGATTTAAACGGCGGTACAATTTCTGATAACCAATCAATTTGTTATAATACCGACCCTAGTGCGTTTACAAGTACTACATCGCCAAGTGGTGGCAGTGGTTCGTGGACTTACAGTTGGGAATATCAAGATAATTGTACAGGAACATGGAATACTATTGCAAGTACAAACAGCCTAAGTTTTGATGATGCTACAGATTTAACAACTAATAGATGTTATCGAAGAAAAGCAACTAACA
>CAMZKE010000051.1 GCA_947311115.1 uncultured Bacteroidales bacterium
AAACACCATATTGGTGATATTCAGAATTTTACTAATTTAGTTAGATGGAATTATTCATGCATTTTTCTTTTTCTGAGATGAGGCGACGAACCATGCCACTGTATATGAATACCGCAAATGGTCTGCAACAAAGTATCAGGAAAAGAAAAATATATATTGAAAAATATAATCACCCAAATTTGGGTGTTTTGATAAGCAGTTGTTTATAAATAGATTATACGTAATATTATTGTACTATATTAATAATGCGGGTTAACCCAAAACAGATTAGAATATAATGTATTTAAAAGAAACATTAAACATAATTTAAAAATGAGTATGCCCTATTTTAATGATAATAATCTTTTATTTTAATCGTTTAATAATGTAAATTTGCAATAATTAGTAACTATATAAACACATGAAAAAGAAAATAATTTACTCTGCAATATTTATTGTTATAGTAGCAACAGTATGGTTTTTTACAGGAAATACAACAACTGACAAATCAATAAAAATAAATCCTAAATTTGGTAAATTTGTAATAAACGTAACAGTTAAAGGCGAACTTGATGCGGAAAAATCAGTAAATATTAATGGTCCAAGTGGTTTGCGTACTATAAGAATTTACAACGATATTAAAATAGAGGATTTAATTCCTGAAGGAACAGTAGTTGATTCCGGTGCATATATTGGGCGGCTAGACAAAACGCCTGTAATGAGCAAATTAAAAGAGGTAGATGCAAATCTTGAAAAATTAACAGGGCAAATAAATAAATCTAAAATTGATTCGGCATTAGACCTAAGAGCAGCACGCGATCAACTTGTAAATCAAAAATATGCTATTGAAGAAAAGGAAATTGAATTAAAAAACTCTAAATATGAACCTCCTGCGGTTCAACGTAAAGTCCAAATTGATCTAGAAAAAGCTAAACGAAAATATAATCAGAGCATTCAGAATTATAAATTGAAAAAAGATAAACAAATAAATATTATTCAGAGTGCAATAATAGATTTTAATAAAGGGCAGACTAGTAAAGACCAGATAATGAAAGTGTTAGATGGTTTTACGGTAAAAGCACCGCAGGCAGGAATGGTAATTTATGCAAAATCGTGGAACGGTAAAAAGAAAGTACCTGGTTCAAGCATTAGCCCTTGGAATCCAATAATTGCTACTTTACCTGATTTATCAACAATGCAGATAAAAAGCTTTGTTAATGAAATAGATATTAGCAAAATAAAAGAAGGTCAAGAGGTTGAAATTTCGGTTGATGCTTTTCCTGATAAAATATTAAAAGGAGAAGTAGAATCTGTTGCTAATATCGGAGAAGAACTTGCAAACTCAAGTGCTCATGTTTTTGAGGTCATTATTAATGTAATAGGAACAGACCCTGATTTACGACCATCGATGACAACAAAAAATATTATTACAACTAATGTAATCGATAGTGCTTTGTATATACCTTTAGAATGTTTACACTCTAACGATACCGTAGTTTTTGTTTACACTAATGGATATAAAAAAATTATTGAAACAGGCGAAAACAATGAAGATAATATTATTGTTACAAAAGGCTTAACTATTAATGATGAAATTTATCTTTCGGAACCGGAAAAATCTGAAGATTGGGAATTTTATAAAAAATAAACACCTTGATAATAAACCGACCAGATAATTTTTTGCAAATTATTATTTAAAGCATATGGAATTAAATCCAAACAAATTAAAACTATTTTTATTGTGATTTTTAATCAAAAAACATTAACAAAATATAAGCTAAATATTAAGATTGCTTTTGATGCCGTTTTAAGTAATAAAGTACGAACTATTTTAACAGGGCTTGGTATTATTTTTGGTGTTGCAGCCGTAATTGCAATGCTTGCTATAGGAAATGGAGCAAAAAAAGAACTTCTCGACCAAATGAAACTTGTAGGAGTAAACAATATAATTATCACTCCAAAAATTGAAAAGAACAAACAAAAATCGAACTCCGACGATAAAAAAGAAGATAATGAGAATAATCTTTCGGCAGGTTTAACCTTAAAAGATGCTGAGGCAATTAAACGAATTATACCAAGTGTAAAACAAGTAAGCCCTGAGGTTACTAGCGAACAACAAATAGTTTTTAAAAAAAATAGTATTTCAGGGAATTTTACAGGAATAACAAATAGTTTTTTTGATGTTTATAATTTAGAATTATCAGAAGGTAAATTTTTTAACAACACACACTATCAAAAAGGGGAACAGGTTTGTATAATCGGTTATAATGTTGCAATAAAACTGTTTCCTACCGAAAACCCTATAGGTAAACAAATAAAATGTGGTGGACTTTGGTTAAAAGTAATAGGCGTGCTAAAAAATAGATTAATGGACGACGACCAAATGACAAACCTTCAGATCGACAATTTTAACTTAAATATTTATGCTCCAATACAAACTGCTCTTTTACGCTACAACGATCGTTCAGTAATAAATTCATCAAAACTAAAAAAATCGTATAATGAAGATGAAATGCCGACAGACATGAATTCAAATCAGTTAGATAAATTAATTGTACAAATTGATGAATCGGAGAATATAAGTACAAGTTTAAATATTATACAACGATTACTAAAAAGACGACATATAAACGCAGAAGACTTTATTATTACTGTACCCGAATTATTATTAAAACAGGAACAAAAAACCCGTAATATTTTTAATATTGTATTAGCTGCAATTGCTAGTATTTCTCTAATAGTAGGAGGAATAGGCATTATGAATATTATGTTAGCATCGGTACTTGAACGAATAAAAGAAATTGGGCTACGTCGTGCAATTGGTGCAAGGCAAGAAGATGTAGTTTTACAATTTATTGCTGAGGCAACAATAATATCGGTTAGTGGCGGTATTATAGGTATTATTTTAGGAATTACTCTTGCAATATTAATAAGCCAGTTTACCGAGATAACAACAATAGTATCAGCATTTTCAATATTTGTTTCATTTTTTGTATCGGTTGGAGTTGGTATTTTGTTTGGATATATGCCAGCAAAAAAAGCCGCATTGCAAGACCCTGTAACATCATTACGCCATGAATAAAAAAATTATAACATTATTATTAATAGTAAATTCTGTTTTTGCATGGTCGCAAAATCAGCAGTTATCTTTGCAAGATGTAATTAGAATTGCAAAAGAAAATTCGCCGGATGCTCGAAAAGCTAAGCATCAATTCAGAGCAAATTATTGGCAATATAGAACCTATAAACGAAGTATGTTGCCTCAATTAGTTTTTGATGGCACACTTCCGTCAGTTAATAGAGCTTTTACTGAATATACCTCATCAGAGGGAGTACAAGAGTATGTTGGACAAAGCTATATTTCGTATAGTGGAGCATTAAGACTAAACCAACAAATAGGTTTAACCGGTGGTAGTGTATTTCTCTCAATAGGACTGCAACGTATTGATAATTATTATGATACAACAACCACTAAAAATTATCTTTCAACACCTATAAGTATTGGTTATAATCAACCTTTGTTTAATTATAATCCATATAAATGGAATAAAAAAATTGAGCCAATAAAATATGAAAAAGCCAAACGTGAATATCTTGAAGCAGTTGAACAAGTTTCAATAACAGCTGTAAATTATTTTTTCGATTTACTTGCTGCTGAAATGAATATGAATATTGCCGAAGTTAATGTTGCAAATTACGATACATTATATAAAATTGCTCAGGGCAGATATAGTTTGGGTAGAATAAAAGAGAACGATTTGCTTCAATTAGAATTGCAGCTTTTAAAATCTAAATCACAAAAAGAAAAAGTTCAGCTCGATTATCAAAATACATTATACAAATTCAAGTCATTTTTAAGAATAAAAGATAATAGCAATATTATATTAATTTTACCCGAAGTTAATAAACTTGCTACAGTTTCTTATGATGATGCTATAAATCTTGCAAAAAATAATAATCCTGAAGTGCTTGATTTTGAGCAACGATTACTGGAAGCTCGTGCAAATTTAAGTAGAGCCAAAACCGAAAACGGACTAAATGCAAATTTATATGCCGTTTTTGGGCTTACACAAAATGCTGATTTATTACCAAATGCATATAAAAACCCTAACGACCAACAACAATTAACACTAGGAATACAAGTTCCAATTTTAGACTGGGGAATGCGTAAAGGGCAAGTAAAAATGGCTGAAAGTAATATGGATTTAATTGAAGAATCAATTGAGCAAGAGAAGATAGATTTTAATCAATCAATATTTATGAAAGTTTCTGAGTATAATATGCAACAGAATCAGTTACTTATTGCAGCAAAGCGTGATACTATTGCTCGTAAAAGTTTTTATGTAATAAAAAACAGATATTATTCCGGTGGTGTTTCTGTTACCGATTTAAATATTGCTCAAAACGATATGGATAACTCTAAAATTAGTTATATACGTACTTTGCAAAACTATTGGCGTACACTTTTTCAATTACGAAAATCTACTCTTTACGATTTTCAACAAAATAAACCTATTAATGTTGATTTTGAAGAAATTTATAACTAAGCTTTGCATAAAAACACCAAATACTGCGTTACTTTTGTTTCGGCAACAGATATTTACAAAAGTAAACCCGTTAATTTAAAAAAATGCGAGTGCGTCTCTTTAACCCAGATTATAACCAATTGTTTATAAATAGATTATGCGTGGTGTTGTTGAATTCTATGAATAATGCGGGTTAAAAAAGTTTTACCATTCAACATAATAAGTATTTTTAAATCTAAATTAATATCACTCAAGATAATTAATAGATTTAACAACTTTTTTTGCTTTACCTGATTTGTATTGGTTACGTAAACAGAAATTTGCAAATAAAATTACGTTATCCTTATTTGTAGTTTTAAAACTATTTTTAATTGACGATTTAATAGGCTTTAACTCTATTTTGTTATCTTCAATACTTTTGATTAAATATTGTGTTTGTGTTAAATTAAAGCGGTCGGCATCAACCAAAAGTTTAATAATACCTGTGCTTGATTTAGGTTCATTTTTAAACAATGTTGGTAAATCTTTATGATTATGAAAATACTTATCAGTAGCACGTGCAATTTTATCATGAGCTTCATCATTAGCAATATGCCATAATGTATGCGATGTTTTTACAGCTCCCTTAATATGTAATTCGCCAATAAATTTTATTGATGCTCCTGTTTTACCATCAGTTTTAAATCTTTTACCTGCTTGTTTCTCTGTAAGCTCATTAAATTTTAAAGTTTTTAACGATGAAGTTGTATCAGTTAAAATTATATGTAATTTATAATAATCACTCTTTTTAAACTCTACATGATTTGCTTTTGTTAAAGGACTTGCTTTAGGAACAGTATATTTAAAATAATTTCCGTAAATATCCCAATACATTGTAATGTCAATTATTTTGCATTCGCCTGTGTTACAGGCAGGAACATATAATTTACTGTAATAATATACAGGTAATTTTGTTTCTGGGTTAATTGCTTGAATGATAGTTGTTTCTGTCGAATCATTTATTTTTACATTAAATTTTTCGCCATCAACAGTTTCAATTTTTGATGTATTAATTAATGTAAAACCTAAAATAATAGCAAATGGTAATAAAAAAACTAATTTTCTCATAATTTATTAAATTTGTTAAACGATACCTTCATTTAAAATATCGTGTAAATGAATAATTCCTTTATATTTATTGTTGTCAACTACAATAAGTTGAGTAATTTTATTTTCTTCCATTATATTAAAAACATCAATTGCCAAAGTATTCAAATTAACAGTTTTTGGATTTGCTGTCATAATATCTTTAGCTGTAAATTTTGATATATCAAGCGATTTTTCAAGCATTCTTCTAATATCGCCATCAGTAATAATACCAATAAGTTCATTATTTTTAATAACGGCAGTTGCTCCAAATCTTTTTTCTGAAATTTCAAGAATTACATCTTTAATACTTGTATCAACATTAACTTGAGGCATTTTAGTGCTTTTTAATAAATCACTTATTTTTAAATACAAACGCTTTCCTAGACTTCCACCCGGATGGTATTTTGCAAAATCTTTATTAGTAAAACCTTTTAATTCTAGCAAACAAACAGCCAGAGCATCGCCAATTACAAGCTGAGCTGTAGTGCTATTTGTTGGTGCTAAATTATTAGGGCAAGCTTCTTTTTCTACAGTAGCTTTTAACACATATTTCGAATGATTTGCCAAATAAGAATCAGTATTTGAGACCATTGCAATTAGGGTATTTCCTGTATTGTTTATTATTGGAACAAGCGACTTTATTTCAGGAGTATTACCACTTTTTGAAATACAAATTACAATATCATTTTTTTGAATAATACCTAAATCGCCATGAATAGCATCGGCAGCATGCATAAAAACGGCAGGAGTACCTGTTGAGTTTAAAGTAGCCACAATTTTATTCCCAATATTTGCACTTTTTCCTATACCTGTAATTATTAAACGTCCTTTGCTATTATATATTTCTTCTACAGATTTAACAAAATCATCATCTAAATAATCAATTAATTTTTTTATTGCATCAGCTTCAGCTAAAATAGTTTCTTTTGCAATATTTATAATTTTTTGCGAGGACATATAATTTTTTTATGCTACAAAGTTACATATAATTTTTTTTTAGTGAAATTCTTAATAATTTAGTAGAAATTTAAACTTAACATGATGAACAAAATAATTCACACAGAAAAAGCACCTGCAGCTGTTGGTCCATATAGCCAAGCTGTTGAATCAAACGGAATGTTATTTATATCAGGTCAAATTCCACTTAACCCTAAAACAGGTAAAATTGTTGAAGGTGGTATAGTAGAGCAAACAGAGCAAGTAATGCAAAATATTGAAGCAATACTTACCGAAGCCGGTTATAAATTTACCGATGTAATTAAATCAACTTGCTTACTTAGCGATATGGAAAACTTTGGTGCAATGAACGAAGTTTATGGTAAATATTATTCTTCGAACCCTCCGGCACGTGCTGCATTTGCAGTTAAAAGTTTACCACTTGGAGTAATGGTTGAAATAGAAACTATTGCTGTTAAAGCATAGTTTATAAGTAAATACACGTATTTTATAAATAAACATTTAATATGTGTATTTATTTTATTAATTTTATGCAACTTTTAGAACAGAATAAAAGTCTTATTTTTTTTAATTTAAAATCTACAATGATGAGAAAATTTTTACTTATGATTGCATTGGGGTTGTTTTTTATAACTACAAATGCACAAACCGTTTACAAAGACTACATTGATGGTCAGGCTTATTTTGCTATAAGTCATCAACAGTATGTTGATTTAACCCAAGGAAATTTAGGAGATAAAAGTGTTGATTTAAACACTATAAATTCCTTTAACTTTTTAGATGCAATGTTTAAAAAGTATGATGTTACTGAGATTAAACAAATTTTTTCTAATGCTACAGAAGAAAAAATTAAACGAATTTTTAAAATTAAATTTGCTGATAAATCGCAAATAGATAACCTATTAGCTGATTTTTCAAAAGTTGATGGATTATATAATGTTGAAAGAGTTCCATTATATCATACATTTGCTACTCCTAATGACCCATATTATGGAATGACATTTAGCTCTACCTGTGATGTTCAGTGGTACTTAGATGTAATTAATGCTCCTGCAGCTTGGGATATTTCGTATGCTAATTCAAATGGTAAAGTTGGTATTGTTGATGGTGCTATTTTAAATACTCACGAAGATTTAAGTAATGCTGTAGTTCTTGCTTATGACGGTGAAACTGACTCAGAAGGCAGTTCTGCACCGCCATCTGCTACTTATGAATGGTCTCATGGTACACATTGCTCCGGTTTAATAGGTGCTGAAAATAATAATGGAGTAGGTATTGCTTCTATTGGTGGTGGAGTTGCAATTTATGCTGCTAAAGGAGGACGTAATTCTGATGGTGCATTATATTATATAGCTGAAGGATTAAACTGGCAAGCGAATCAACCAATAAATGTTTTATCATTATCGTTTGGAGGAACAGGTTCTAGCCAAAACGAACAAGATTGGTACACATGGATGCACGATACAAAAGATGTTGTTATTCTTGCAGCTGCAGGGAACGATGGTACAACTGAAGTTAATTATCCTGCAGGTTACGATAATGTAATTGCTGTTGCATCTACAAATTCAGATGACCAACGATCAGATTTCTCAAATTATGGTAGCAACTGGGTAACAATTGCTGCACCGGGTGGTTATTGCGACGGTAATATACCAATGTTTAGTACTACAGCCTCAACTCACGATTGGGGAACAGGTGAAGGTGAAATACAATACGATGTAATGCAAGGAACCTCAATGGCAACACCATTAGCCGCCGGAGTTGTTGGTTTAATGAGAAGTTTAAACCCTGCATTATCTGCAACAGAAATTGAAAACTGTTTATATAGTACTTGTGTAAATGTAGGCACTTTTGTGGCTGAAGGTAGAGTTGATGCAGCAGCTGCAATGCAATGTGTACAATCTACTTTAAATGGCGACCCAATTGCTAACTTTACAGGAACACCATTAAATGTTATTGAAGGTGGTTCAGTAAGTTTTACTGATAATAGTTCTGATGGCGGTAATGCAATTACTTCTTGGAGTTGGTCTTTCTCTGGAGGAACTCCTAGTAGCTCTAGCTCACAAAACCCAACAGTAACATATAATACAGCGGGTACTTATAATGTTTCTTTAACAGTAACAAACTCTCAAGGCAACGATATTGAGACAAAAACCGGTTATATTACAGTTTCTCCTGAAGGAAATGCTTTTACTCTTGATTTTGAATCGAGTGCTGATTTTACAGGTGATTTTGACCCTTGGACAACTAATGATGTTGATGGTACAACAACATGGGGAATACAAGATGTGGATTTCCCTGGTGCTGGTACAGCAATGTCTTTCATTGCATTTAACCCATCTAGTTGTACTCCAGCACAAACAGACCCTGCACCTCATGGCGGTAATAGATTTGGCGCCTGTATGGCATCGAACCCTAATAATGGACCAACTAATAACGATTGGTTAATTTCTCCAAAAGTACAGTTAGGTTCTAACTCTAACTTTAAAGTTTGGGTTAAATCTCATACTGATGAATATGGTTTAGAAAGATATAAAATAGGTGTTTCAACAACAACTAACGACCCTAGTGCATTTACATTTATTTCATCAGGCAGTTATGAGGAAGCTCCACTTACATGGACAGAAAAAACTTATGATTTGTCAGCTTATGATGGTCAACAAGTATATGTTGCAATAAATTGTGTGTCAAGCGATGCGTTTATTTTTATGGTTGATGATATTAGTATTAATACAACAAGTACAGGAATTAATACATTATCAGAAAACAATGTAAACATTTATCCTAATCCTACAACAGGAATACTAAATATTACAGGTGTTGATAATTTTAATAAAATTCAAGTTATTGATATTAACGGTAAAATTGTTAACACAATTACTGATTATACAAAAACTATTAATGTAAGTAACCTAACAAAAGGTAACTATATTATTAAAATTGTAACCGATAACTCAGTAATAACAAAAAGGTTTACTCTTATTAAATAGATAACATTTAATCTGTTTGGGTTTAATTCCCCGTTCCTTTGGACGTATAAAAGGATAGTATTCCAAACGATACCTTGTTCGCTTGCGGCGAAAAGGCTCATTCTAATAAAAAGCTACTATTGCAATGCGATAGTAGCTTTTTATATTTCATAATACCAATTAACAATAAATTGTTAATTAATAAGCTTAGTAGTATGTAAAACCGATATTTAATTTAGTTAATTTTACCTGATTAAACATATTTGTATAACTATGCAAAATAGACTTTTATTAATAGGCTTTGTTTTCTTAACAGTATTAAGTTTCAATACTTTTGCTCAGAAAACTATTGTATATAACAATCCGAGTGTTATATATAACGAAGCATTAAATCTTTATAATAAGGAGAAATACACCGATGCTCAACAGTATTTTAAAAAAGCATTAGATATAAAAAATAAAAACTTTGTTTTTGAAAGAGCTAATGCTGAATATTATTATGCACGATGTGCAATGTTTTTATTTCATCGCGATGCCGATTATTTAATACGTAAGTTTATTTCTAAACACCCCGAAAGTCGCTATTACCAAGAAGCTATTTTTGAAATGGCAAAATTTCAATATCAGAAAAAGAAATACCGTAAAGCATATAAATGGTTTTCACAGGTTGATAAATATTTGCTAACCAACGAACAATTAATAGAGTACAATTTTAAATACGGATATTCGCTATACATAAAATCTAAATTAGATGAAGCAAGTTTTCATTTCTATGAAATTATAGATAGCACTGAAAGCGAATACAATTCGCCTGCTATATACTATTATGGTCATATATGTTACGAGCAAGAAAAATATGAAACAGCATTAATTCAATTTAAAAAACTTGAAGAAGACGATTTATTTGCACCAATAGTACCGTATTATATAACTCAAATATTATATATACAAGGTAAATATGACGATATTATTTGTTATGCACCAGACTTAATTGATGCTGTATCGGAAAAACGATACCCTGAAATTGCACGAATACTTGGTGAAGCATATTATAAAAAAGAACGATATAAAGAAGCGATTCCTTATCTTGAAATATATCGTGATAAGGGTTTAGATTATGATAGAGACGATAAATATGAGTTAGCATATTCGTATTATAAAACAGAAAATTATGAGAGTGCAATAAAGAATTTTAAAGGAGTGCTTTATCCAAAAGATGAGTTAGCTCAAAAGGCATATATTGCTATGGCAGACTGTTTTTTAAAAACAGATGATAAACCGGGTGCAAGAACAGCTTTTTACGAAGCATCAAAATTAGATTTTGATAAAAAAACAGCTATTGATGCAATGTTTAACTATGCAAAACTTAGTTACGAGTTATCCGATTCACCATTTAACGATGCAATAAAAGCATTTACCGCATTTATTAATAAATATCCTGATTCACCACGTACAGATGAGGCTTACACATATTTAAGTAAGGTATATTTAACTACTAAAAACTATCAAGCAGCAATTGAATCGTACGAACAAATTAAAAATATTACTAAAGATATTGAGATTGCATACCAACGAATTACTTTTTTTAGAGGTATGGAGTTGGTTAAAAACAGAGCATATAGAGCTGCAATTCAGAATTTTGACAAATCAATAAATAATTCAAGCTTTGATAAAACAATAAAAGCACGTGCTTGGTATTGGAAAGCACAATCTTATTATAATATTAAAAGATACAATGATGCAGAACGAGGATACTCTACATTTATTACAACACCCGGTGCCTACTTGTTAACCGAGTATATGAATGCTCATTACGACCTTGGTTATTGTTATTTTAAGCAAAAAAAATATAAAAAATCGGAAAATTGGTTCAGGAAATTCTCGGATATGAATTCTGATAAAACAAGCGAAATGGTTAACGATGCAAATATTAGAATTGGCGATTGTTTGTTTATGCAGAAAAAGTACCAGTTTGCAGTAGATTTTTATGACAAAGCAATAACTATAAACAAACGAAACACCGATTATGCACTATTCCAAAAAGGTTTTTCGCTTGGATTATTAAAAGACTATAACAACAAAATTATTGTTTTAAGTACACTTGTAAACGATTATTCAAAATCTATTTATTGCGATGATGCCGTTTACGAAATAGGAAACAGCTATTTTGCTATGGAAAATAACGATATGGCAATCAGTACGTTTACTCAACTTGTCGACGATTATCCTGAAAGCCCATATATACCAAAAACATATCTTAAATTAGGATTACTATATTTAAACAAAGATAAACCGCAAGAAGCACTTGCTGCTTATAAAGCCGTTACCGAAAAATATCCGAATTCGCCACAGGCAAAACCTGCAGTTGATTTAATAAAAAATATTTACACAAACGATTTAGCCGATGTTGATGGGTATATAAAATACACCAAAGAGGCAGATATTAATATAAATATTACCGAAACACAGGAAGATTCACTTAACTATCGTACTGCCGAAAAAGTATATATGAAAGGCGATTGCGAAAAATCTAAAAAATTATTTACAAAATATATAAATAAATTTAAAAACGGAAAATATTTATTAAATGCAAATTTCTACAAAGCAGAATGTAATTATCAATCGGGAGAAAGTGACGAAGCTCTTAAGTCTTATACCTATGTAGCATCGCAAGAAAAAAGTGAATTTACAGAAGAGGCACTTGTAAAAGCTACACAAATTGCATACTCCAAAGCTAAATATAACGAAGCTATTAATTTGTACAAAAAACTTATAAAGTATGCCGATAACAAAAGTAATATAGCAAAAGCCAATGTTGGAATTATGCGTAGTTATTACAATTTAAAAGATTACGATAATTCTGTAAAAGCAGCAATAAATGTTTTAAAAGACCCCGATATTTCTGATAATATGTATCGTGAAGCACATTATACAATTGCTCGTTCGTTTTACGAGAAAAAAGATTACAGAGGTGCATTTGACGAATATCAATTACTTGCCGAAGATGTTACAACCGATGAAGGTGCCGAAGCAAAATATCGTTTAGCCGAAATATATTTTAAAAACGGCGAAATTGATGATGCCGAAGCTGAAATAAACGATTTTAGAACACAAAACGCATCAAACAAATATTGGCTTGCTAAAGCATATATCTTATGGGCAGAAATTTTTAAAGCTAAAAACGATTATTTCTACGCAACAGCTACATTGCAAAGTATTATCGACAACTATGGCAATAAAACCGATGGAATTGTAGAAGAAGCAACAAATAAACTCGTTTCTTTCGAAGATGAAATGGAAGAAGATGAAGATTTAGATGAGGCAGCCCAAGAAGATGTTTTACAAGAAATAAATGAGATAGATAATCTTATTGATGATGATTCTACACCTGTTAAAGATGATGAAAAATCTTCGGTTGTAAAACCTGAGAAAAAAATAGAAGACAAACCTAAAACGGAAGTTGAATAAACTTAAAATAAAAGAATTATGTACGCAAAAATATATATATCAATAATAATAGTTTTATTCACATTTTTTGGAGCAATGGCTCAACAAACTACAAAACGCTCTAATACAAAAGACACTCTAAAGTCTGATGTAATTGTTGTTCGTGCTTACGACCCAACAGTATCTGATGCAAACAAAATAAATATTACTCCTAATATTAAAGACTCAACAAAAGTGGATGTAAAATTTAATTATTATATCGATGCCGAAAAAGCTGATGCTAAGTTTGAGGTAATGCCAATAAAAGCAGCTAAAATCTTACCTGAGCCACTTAAAAAACTGTATCACAGCAACCTAACTGCAGGTTTTGGCAATTATTACACACCTTATGTTGAGTATAGCTACAATTCTTTACGGTCTAAAAAGAATAGTTATTCGGTTCATTTAAAGCACCTTTCATCAGCAGGAAAATTAAAATTAGATGGCTATGACGAGAAAGTTTTTGCAGGATATAGTAATAATTTGGCCGAAATAAATACAAAACATTTTGTTAGCCGTAATTCTACAGTTACAACGGGTGCATTTTTTAACCGAGATGTGTATCATAATTACGGTTTTTTGGTTGATTCGCTACCTGAAAATGTTGATAGCCTTCCTGCAAAAGAAGATTACAAACAACGATATTGGTCGGCTGGTGCAAATATTAGATATATGAGCAATAATGTTGACAGCAATCATTTTAATTTTAATACAGGTATTGCTTATAACTATTTAGAGAATTTGCAAAAAGGAAACCAGCATACTATTGAGTTTGATGGTAATTTTAATCAATTTCATAAAAGAGAAATGTTAGGTGCCGATATTAATGTTGGCACATATAAATTTCAACAAGACACAATTGATAATTTACGTGTAAACATAGGTATTAAACCTTTTATTAATGTTGGAAATAAGAAATGGCACATAAAAGCAGGCTTAGATGTAATTGCTGATGTTTATGATGAGGCGGTAAACTATTATTTCTATCCTAATGTACATTTTGAATATAATATTGTTGAAACTTTTTTAACACCGTATATTGGTATTTATGGTAGAAACGATGTTAATCATTATTCAAAAATAATTAGAGAAAACCCTTACATTACAAGCAATTTAGTTACTCAAAACACAAATAATTTATTTATTGGTAAGGCTGGTTTTAGAGGTAAATTATCAAAAAGTTTATCGTACAATTTAGGTATAGACTACTCAATTATTAACGGAATGTACTTTTTTGTAAACGATACTAGCACAAAATACGACAATACTTTTACCGTTGAATACGATAATGTTGAGTTAACTACCTATACAGGCGAAGTGTATTGGGCAAAAACTAAAAAATTAAGCTTTACTTTAAGAGGAGAGTATTTTCAGTATAAAATGGATAGTTTGTTAAAGCCCTGGCACAAACCTGATTACGAAATAACCTTAACAACACGCTATAATTTACGTGATAAAATACTTGTAAATTTCGATGTGTTTGCTATAAGTCAGCGTTTTGCAAAAAACATGTACGTGCCTGAAACACCTATAAAACTCGGTGGTACTGTTGATGTAAATCTTGGTATAGAATATAGGTACAACAAACTTATCTCGGCATTTGTTAAGTTTAATAATATAGCAGCAGTAAAGTATTATAAGTTTAATCAATATCCTACACAAAGGTTTAATATTATGCTTGGTTTAAGTTATTCGTTTTAAATAATTATTATATTTCTTGATGAAAATTAATTTATAGATGTCTCCTATATATAAAAGTATGAGCATCACATGTAAATAATAACTATTAACTCGATATGTTTTTCATATTTTAAAGTGTTTTTAAATAAAGGTATTTATACCAACTTAACAACAAAATACGCTATATAAATTACAATATAATGATTGTATCCACATTCGAAAAAAGCAATAATAAACCTAATCGAATAATATCGCTTGTGCCATCAGTAACCGAATTATTATTTTATTTAGGTTTGGGTAATAAAATTGTTGGTGTTACAAATTATTGCAAATATCCTGAAAAAGAAATTTATAATACAACCAAAATTGGAGGTACAAAAACAATAAATTATGATGTAATAGAAAAGTTAAAACCAGATTTAATAATTGCTATAAAAGAAGAAAATACAAAAGAAGAGGTGTTAAAATTAGCTGAAAAGTATAATGTTTTCGTTGGCGACTTAACCGATTATAAATCTGCATTATCATTAATAATGCAAATTGCTAGTGTTTGTAGTGCAAAAGAACAAGCAAAGCAATTAGTTTTAGAAATAAACAATAAATTTGATAAATTAAATAACGATATTACTAAAACCTGTTGCTACTTAATTTGGAATAAGCCAATTATGACTATCGGAAATAAAACATTTATTTCGAGTATGCTAGAAAAAGCAGGTTTTAACAATATATTTTCATATTTGCAATCATATCCACAAATAACAGAATCAGATATTCTAAAAAAAAATCCTGAATATATTTTTCTTTCATCAGAGCCTTTTAAATTTACTGATAAGCATCGTAAAATATACCAAGAAAAATTTCCAAACAGCAAAGTAGTTTTAGTTGATGGCGAAATATTTTCTTGGTTTGGTAGTCGTATGCTTTTTGCTCCTGAATACTTTAACAAATTGTTGAAATAAATATATCGCAAAATAATAAACAACCAAATGTTAGTAAAATAAAGTTTGGTACAAAAAAGTTATTGTTTTAAGTTATATTTTTACACTTAATAATTAAAATTTGGTCAAAATGAACTTTAAAATAGTTTCAATAATTTTAGCATTGCTTTTTTTGGTAACGTCTTGTGTTTCACCGCGATTGTTTAAAGATGAAAAGACGAGAAGAACCGAATCGGAACAAAAAGTTGATGACTTAAAAGCAAGTAATAAAGATTTATCAGAAAAATATAACGAGGCTAAAGCTGAATTTGATAGAATGAAAGCTGATTATGATAAAATTTTGGCAAATTCTGAAGCCTCAGATAAAAAATACAACGACCTAGAAGAGCGTTATGACAAACTAAATTCACAATACAAAAGTTTGGTTAAAGATGTTGAAAACAGAATTAAAAAAGGTGACTCGGAAACCCAAGCTTTATTAAAAAATATACAGAAAATGCAAAACGATTTGCAGGAGCGTGAAGATAAATTAAAAGAACTGGAGGCATCGTTAAACGAAACCAAAAGAAGTCTTGATTTGCAAAAATTAGAGTTAGACCAAAAAAATGCAGATATAAATGCAAAACAAGCTAAAATTGACGAACTTGAAAAAATTCTTGCAGCCAAAGATAGTGCGTCAATGGCATTACGTAAAAAAATATCAGATGCACTAACAGGTTTTGAAGGAAATGGATTAACTGTTGAGCGTAGAAATGGGAAAGTTTATGTTTCTATGGATGAAACACTATTATTTAAAACAGGTAGTGATAAAGTAAATCCTCGCGGAGTAAAAGCACTTGATAAACTTTCGGAAGCACTTGCTACAACCGATAATGTAAATATTTTGGTTGAAGGTCATACCGACGATGTAGGTGACGCAAATTATAACTGGGATTTAAGTGTAAAACGTGCTACGTCTGTAGTTAAAATTTTACTTAATAATAAAAATTTAGCACCTACAAAAGTAACAGCGGCAGGGCATGGTGAGTATATGCCTCTTGTTAAAGGTACTTCTGCCGAAGCTAGAGCCAAAAACAGAAGAACAGAAATAATTTTAGAGCCAAAATTTGATAAATTACTAGAATTAATAAATAACTAGTGTCAAAAAAAGTACTTCGTATAGTAAATCGTTTTAATCTGGGAGGTCCTACCTTTAATGCAGCATATTTAACAAAATATTTAGCCCCTGAATTTGAAACATTACTTATTGGAGGCGAAAAAACAAAATCAGAAGAAAGCTCTGAATTTATACTTCAACAACTTGGAGTAAACTATCGAAAAATAGATGCTATGAGTCGCGAAATATCGTTGCTTAACGATTACAAAGCATATAAAGAAATAAAGCGAATAATTCGAGAGTTTAAACCTGATATTGTTCATACACACGCATCAAAAGCCGGATTACTTGGTAGGCTAGCAGCAAAACACAGCGGCGTAAAAGTAATTGTTCATACTTTTCACGGTCATGTTTTTCATTCATATTTTGGCTCGTTTAAAACAAATGTTTTTAAAGTTTTAGAAAGATATTTAGCACGTAAATCAAATATAATAATAGCAATAAGTAATAAACAAAGAAACGAACTTGTAGTTGAACATAAAATTGCACCCGAAAATAAATTCAGAATTGTTCCTTTAGGTTTCGATTTAGCACGTTTTAAAAAAATTACTATCGAGCAACGCAAAAATTTTAGGCAAAAGTATAATATTTCAGATGTAGAAATTGCAATTACAATTGTAGGTAGGCTTGTACCAATAAAAGACCATAAACTTTTTATTGATTCAATAAAACAATTAAAATATAAAACCGATAAACAAATTAGAGTATTTATTGTAGGTGGTGGTGAGCTTTATAACGAATTAATTAATTACACAAAAAGTATAGGTTTAACTGCATCAAAAAATACAAAAGAAGCCGATATAAATTTTACATCGTGGATAAAAGAAACCGAATGGGTTTACGCCGGTAGCGATATAGTTGCACTATCGTCGTTAAACGAAGGAACTCCGGTAAGTTTAATTGAGGCACAAGCGAGCGGAAAGCCAATAGTATCTACAAAAGTAGGTGGTATTGAAGATATTGTTGTTGAAGGAAAAACAGCTGTTTTATGCACAAACTCAGTTAATAGTTTTACGGGTGCATTATTAGAAATAATAGAAAATTACGACCAATATTTAAAAAATTCGCAAGAAAATATTAATTTAGTATCAGAAAATTTTAGTTATAATAGACTTGTTAATGATGTAAGAGAACTTTATAATAAAATAACATAGTGAGACAGGGTTACTGTTATATTTTTTTAGATCTAGTTCATACAGGTCTTTGCCGTTTTTCAGTAAGTTCAAAATGACAAATGACAAAACTTTGTGTTGTAAACGTAACATCAGTGCTGTCATACTGAGCAAAGCGAAGTATCTAATTTATTACGATAAATTACAGTCATTTTAATAAGTGTTAAATTTTAAAAAATGAACAAAAATTTTATAAAATCTTTAGGACCCGGTCTACTTTGGGCAGGGGCAGCAGTTGGAGTTTCTCATTTGGTACAATCAACAAGAGCAGGAGCAAATTTTGGATTTTATCTTGTTGGAATTTTAATTTTTGTAAACGCAATAAAATATCCATTTTTCGAATTTGCTCCTCGTTATGCGGCTGCAACAGGAAATAATTTAATATCAGGATATAACAAAATAGGTAAATGGGCAATTGCTTTATATGCTTTTTTTACCTTTGCCACAATGTTTACAATACAAGCAGCAGTTACTATTGTTACAGCTGGTTTAATAAAAAATATACTTAACACTGAATTAGATGTAACTACTATAAGCCTTTTATTGCTTTTAGGGACAATGGCCATTCTTATTATAGGGAAATTTTCGGTATTAGATAAATTAATGAAATTTATTATTTTAGCACTTACACTTTCATTGATTATTGCTGTAATAAGTGCATTTTCTCACGGATTTAATCCAAACCCCGAATTTGCAACAGTTTTTAATTGGGGTACAGCCACACATATAGCATTTTTAATAGCATTTGTAGGTTGGATGCCAGCACCTATTGATGTTTCTGTTTGGCACTCGTATTGGTCTGTTGAAAAGCAAAAAGATACAGGATATAGACCAAAATTAAAAGAAGCTCTTTTAGATTTTAAAATTGGATATATTGGTACAGCATTTCTTGCACTTGGCTTTTTAAGTTTAGGTGCACTATTAATGTACGGAACAGGCGAACAATTATCGCCAAAAGGTGGTGTTTTTGCAGGACAAGTAATAAGTTTATTCACAAAAAGCATTGGTAGTTGGTCGTATCCAATAATTGCTATCGCTGCTTTAGCTACAATGTTTAGCACAACATTAACTTGTCTTGATGCTTATTCAAAAGTATTAAAACCAACTACCGAATATTTAACACCAGGTTTAAAAGGAAAAAACAATAGTTGGCTTGTATGGTTTTGGTTAATTATTGTTGTAACCGGTGCATTATTACTAATATATGTGTTTGCATCGAGTATGGCAACTATGGTTGATATTGCAACAACTTTATCGTTCATAACAGCTCCGGTATTAGCATTTTTAAACTATAAAGCTGTTACAGCTAAACATATTAATTATAAATATAAGCCAAAAAAACTATTAAAAATATATGCAATAATTGGTATTATATTTCTATCTGCCTTTAGTATTGGCTTTTTAATATGGAAGTTTTTTCTTAATTAACACTAAATTGTTTATATATTTTAACTTATCGTATATTAGTAACCAATAATTTAATTACTTTTGGTATATGAGAAACTTTTACCTACTATTTTTCTTTATTATAACAACAACTATTTTTGCACAAGATGCCGAAGATTTTGTTTACGAAACGCCCTATGTACGCCATTTTACGTATAAAGAATATGGAATGCATACACAATGTTGGCATTCAACACAAGACTCTACAGGGAAACTATATATTGCAAATGGTGAAGGTGTAGCTATTTACGATGGTGTTAACTGGGAAAAACTACCTTTACAATGGGCGTGGAGAATAGAAGATTTGAATAATACAATTTATGTCGCAAACAATAATATTTCGTATATCGAAACGGATAGTATAACTCTTAAACCAAGAATAAAGAAAATATTTATTGACACTGCTAAATATCAAATATCTACCAAGATATTTCAAGAATCTTTTAAAACAAAAAAAAGTGTATTTTTTTCAAATTATGATAATTTAGTAGAAATTAGAGATAAAAAATTTATTAACTCATACAAGACTTTTGGCAAACGAGTTTTTACTTATAATAATAATGTATTTATACAATCTAAAGACACAATAAAAAGTATAAATAACGTTTTATTAAAAGGTTTAGACAGCTTAAAAGAAGAAAATATATATAATATATTTACAATAAATAATATTGTTTACATATTAACAAATGCTAATAAAATTTACAAAGCAAATATTGATGAAAATAATAAATATCAACTTAGAAACCTTCGATTAGAGCTGGATCTAGAAAAAATAAATGGAAGCTTCTCACAATATAATATAACTTTAGACAATGACATTATAATGTCGTTACATTCAGGAGGGGTTTTAGTTTATAATACGATATCAAAAAAGAAAATATTTGTTAATAAAGGTTTAAATGAAGATATAGGAGTAATAAATGCGTTAAGTTATACAAATAATAAAAATATTATTGCTTGTACCAATAACGGATTTTATTTAATAAATTATAACTCGCCTGTAAAGTATATTAAAAGTAATAATAAACTAAAAAGTATAATTTCTTCAATAATTGAATTTAACGGTTATACCTATGTGTCAACTCTAGATGGTTTATATAAATTAAAAAAGCAACAAGCATCAAATAAATATTCTATAAAGAAATTGAATAAAAAATATAACAGTTTTTTAGCATTTAAAATACATAATAATAAATTATATGTTTCATCGCGCGATGGTGTTGATATTGTAGAAAACGATAGTATTATAAAAATTGCAGATGCTAATATTGGTTTTTACTTTATATTTTCTAAATTATATCCTGATTTATTGTATGTTGGTACCGCCACATCGCTAATCATATACAAAAAAACTAATAATAAATATAAACAAATATATAAACTAACCGATTTAACCACAAATATTAACTCAATAGTTGAATATAAAAACAATTTATGGTTTGTTTATAGCGATACCGAAATTGCAAAACTTTCATTAAACAATAAAAACTTTGATTCTATGAAAGTCTTTAATTTAAAAACAGGAAACTTACAACTTAATGTTTTTAACAATAGACTTTTTGTTACTTCTGAATTTGGAGAAGTAAGTCATTATTACGACTACAAAACAGAAAAATTTCTTCCATGGAATATATTTATTAATAAAAATACAAAAAAAACTCAATATTACTCGTTAATTACTCAAATTAACACAAAAACATATTTTGGTATTTCTGCAAACAGTAAAATTATAACAAAAATTATAACAAAAAAGGAGGGTACAAAATTTATCGATAAGCCATACAAAAGCATAGGCTCAGACCAATATTTTGGGGCTTTTTACGATTCTACTTTAAACAAATTATTTATTGGTGGTTCCGGGTTTATTCTTACAGTTGATAACGATATTGAAACAGCTCCAACAATTAACAATTACCACACCTATATTAGAAAAGTTATAATAAACGACTCTATAACAAAACCACTAAAAACACTGCAAAGAAAAAGTAAAATAAAATTTCTTTTTTCTTCAAACAGTATATATAATTCAGAAAAAACATTATACTCTTATATGCTTGAGGGTTACGATGATAAATGGTCTGACTGGACAACTGATGCCTACGCAAATTACACAAATTTAAATTATGGTGATTATACTTTTAAAGTTAAAAGTAAAAATATTTATGACCAAATTAGTGATGAAACTTACATAAGTTTTGTAGTTGAAAAAGCATTTTATCAAACAATACTGTTTAAAATATTAATTATATTATTGTTAATATTAGTTATTTATATAGTAGTTTATATAAATGGTAAAAGATTAAAAGCAATAAACAAAAAATTAGAACTACAAGTAGCCGAACGCACTCGCGAAATAAAGAAACAAAATATTGAATTAGAAAAACTATCAATAGTAGCACAAGAAACAGACAATTCGGTTTTACTTTACGATTCTAAATTTAATTTAGAGTGGATTAACGAAGGTGAGATACAAAATTTTGGTTATACTCTCGAACAAATTTGGGAGGAGTTTGGAACAAACATAGAAGAAATAAGTTTTTATCCGAAAATAAAAGAAGTTATAAAAAAATTAAAAGAAACAAAAAAAAGTGTCCATTATAGTAGTAGTGGTAAAAGAAAAAATGGCAAAATAATTTGGACAAGAACTACATTAACTCCATTATTAGACAAAAAAGGAAACATAAAAAAAATAATTGCTATTGATTCTGATATTACTGAGGTTAAACAAGCCGAAGAGAAAATAAAATTACAAAATACGCTAATTAATCATAGTATTGAGTACGCAAAACGAATACAAACGGCTGTATTACCTTCTAAAAAAGAAATAGAAAACAATACAAAAGATAGTTTTATATTACATAAGCCAAAAGATATAGTTAGCGGCGATTTTTATTGGTTTCATACCAAACAGGATAAAACAATTATTGTATCGGCAGACTGTACAGGGCATGGTGTACCCGGTGGTTTTATGAGTATGATAGGAAATACAATTTTAAACAATATAATAAAAGAACAATCTGTTTTCGAGCCAAATATAATACTCGATTATTTAAACGAAAAAATAAATGCAATAGTTAATAAAGACGCAGAAACAGGTCAAACCGATGGAATGGATTTGTCAATAGCACTAATTGATAAAGAAAATAATACCATTGAATTAGCATCGGCAAACCAAAATATTTTCTTTGTTAGAAATAACAAAATTGTAGAGTTTTATGGCGATATTTGGTCGATAGGTGGTGTATTTAACGAAGATGGAAAACACAATTTTACATCAAAAAAGTTTAAATTAAACGAAATAACACATTTGTACTTTTCTACCGATGGTTATTACGACCAATTTGGAGGAAACGAAGATAAAAAATTAATGAAAGATATTTTTATTGATTTAATAATAAAAAATTATAAATTGCCAATGGAAAATCAAAAGCAAGTTTTTGAGGATTTTTTAAACAATTGGAAAAAAGACTTAAAACAAACTGATGATATTCAGGTAATTGGTATTTTATTATAGTAACACAAGTAAAAATGAGCAGACCATTATTAATAGCCGAAATTGTAGCCGAAGGAGGTTCGATAAAGTTTTTTAAAGATAAGAAACATAAAAAAGATATTTTCTTTTTAATAACTAATGAGGATTATTTCAATAATGAAGATGACGATTCTAAAGAATCAGATTTATATAATAGTCTGCCAGAATTAATGCAAGATACCATAAAATTATACCCTATTTTTATGCTCCATCCTATGTTTATCCATAAAGAATATAAAGAGCAGATTAATAGTTGTTTAAACGAATATGCTTTGTCAAGAGGCGTTGATTTGCAAGCATGGTGTAATGCACTTAAATAAAAAAACATGGCAATAAAAATAGTTGAAGTAAAAACAAAGGCTGATGCAAAAAAATTTGTGAATTTTCAGTTTGAACTATATAAAAACTCACCTATGTGGGTTCCGCCAATTAAGGCTGACGAAGTAAAAGCTTTAGATAAAACACAAAATCCGGCATTCGATTTTTGCGATGCTCATTTCTTTTTAGCATACAAAAATAATAAAATTGTTGGTCGTATAGGCACAATAATAAATCACGAGTACAATAAAAAAGTAGGCGAAAAACTTGGACGTTTTAATCGTATCGAATTTATAGACGATAAAGAAGTGAGTAAAGCCTTAATTAACAAAGCTATTGAATTATTTAAAGAAAAGGGCATAAAAAAAATTCATGGACCTTTAGGTTTTACAAACCTCGATACTCAAGGAATGTTAATTGAAGGTTTTGAATACTTACCTTCGGTAGCATCTGTATATCATTTACCATATTATAAAGAACATATTGAAGCATTAGGTTTTGAAAAAGAAAACGATTGGGTTGAGTTTAGACTTACTGTAGGCGAACACGCACAAAAAAAAGCTTCGCGTGGTGCTTCACTTATTACAAAAAGATATGGATTTGAAGTAGTACGTTTTAAAGACAAAAACGGATTGATGGAGTATGGCGAAGAGGTTTTTAAAGTATTAAACGATGCTTTCAACGAATTGCCATATATGAATAAATTTAATGATAAAATGATTAAATTATATTCCGATAAATACTTTAAAATTCTTAATCCAAAATATGTTAGAATTGTAAAACACGAAGGTGAATTAGTTGGTTTTGTTGTTGGCACACCATCGCTTTCAGAGGCAATGCAAAAAGCAAAAGGTAAATTATTTCCATTTGGTTTTTTACATATTTTAAAAGCGATGAAAAACCCAACTGTTATCGATTTTTTCTTAACAGGAGTAAAACACGAATATCATAGCAAAGGTGTGGCAGTAATTTTATTTGCAGAATTGCAAGAAGAAATGCTAAACGCAGGAATTAATACAATTGAAACTACCGGTATTTTTGAAACAAACCACAATGTAATCTCAAATTGGAAAAACTACGAGCATATTCAACATAAACGTCGCAGATGTTTTGTGAAAAGTATTTAACTACTAATGCAGAATAATGCAATCATCACTAAAAAAGAAACTATACGATATAATTTTTGAGGCTGACACTCCTGCAGGCAAAGCTTTCGATATTATTTTATTGATAGTTATTTTATTCAGTATTTTGCTTGTAATGCTCGAAAGTGTTGCGTCAATAAATTTACAATATGGTGCATTTTTGCGAATTGCAGAATGGGTAATAACTATAATATTTAGTATTGAGTATATTACACGTTTATACGTTGTGCATAAGCCTCTTAAATATGCTTACAGCTTTTTTGGTATTATTGATTTACTTTCAATACTACCCTCTTATATTGCTTTGTTTATTACCGGAGGAGTGCATGGTTTGGCTGTTATTAGAGCCTTAAGATTACTTCGTATTTTTCGCATATTAAAGCTATCTCGTTATACCAACGAAGGTAAAATACTAATTGATGCACTAAAAGAGAGCCGTCAAAAACTAAGCGTTTTCCTTTTTGGGGTACTAACTATCGTAATAATAGTTGGAGCTATAATGTATATTATAGAAGGACCTGAGCATGGTTTTACAAGTATTCCGGAAAGTATTTATTGGGCAATTGTTACAATTACAACGGTCGGTTATGGCGATATTTTTCCGCAAACCGATATTGGTAAATTTATTTCAAGTATGTTAATGATAATGGGTTATGCTATAATTGCTATCCCCACAGGTATAGTTACAGTAAATTTAAAACAAAAAAAAGAAATTACTACACAAGTTTGCCCATACTGTTTAAAAGAAGGGCACGATAAAGATGCCATTTATTGCAAATATTGTGGTAAAGAATTAAACGAATAATGCGGGTTAAGCAGAATTATAATTGAAGCTAGTGGTAATGATGGGTTTTTCTAATATAAATTTTACCTTTGTAATTATTAATTTGGTTCAAAATGAAACACAAAATAAAATACAAAAACTTAGGTTTAATTAGTTATGCTGATGCATGGGATATTCAGAAAGGAATATTTGCAAAAAAAGTAAAAGCTAAAGGTTTAAAAGTAATACCTGAAATTGAAAATGACTTGTTGATTTGCGAGCACAAGCATGTTTACACAATTGGAAAATCAGGCGAACAAAACAATTTATTAATTAATAATAAATTTTTAAAAAACATTGATGCTGAATATTTTAAAATTGATAGAGGCGGAGATATTACGTATCACGGGCCAGGGCAAATTGTTGGTTATCCTATTTTAAATTTAGAAGAATTTAATATGCTTGCCAAAAAGTATATTTATAATTTAGAGCAGGTTATTATTGAGGTTTTAAAAGAATATGGCGTTAAATCGGAACGCTCTGAAGGGGCAACAGGCGTTTGGCTTGATGTAGGTGTGCCCACAAAAGAACGAAAAATTTGTGCAATAGGCGTAAAAGTTAGTAGGTGGATAAGTATGCACGGTTTTGCTTTTAATGTAAACACAGATTTAAGTTACTTTAACCATATAAACCCATGTGGTTTTACCGAAAAAGGAGTAACATCATTAGAAAAAGAACTTGGGGAAAAGCTTAATACTGATGAGGTTACAAAAAACATATTAAAGCAATTTGCTATTGTTTTTAATGCTGAAATTATTTAAGTGACTTCTAATAATTTATTCGTATCAGGAATTTCGGAAATTTTGATAGGCGGTTTGATTATTAGAAGTAATATCATGAAAATATAATTAAAATTAAAAGAAGTATGTGGTAAATTCTGAAAACCCTTTGGGAGCAAGTATAACAATATTTTTTATTTCCACATATTTCTTTTAATCCGGTTTATTTGCTTGGGTTAATACATCTCGTTATCATATAAATATATTAGTTAAATATTATTTATATTTTGTTTCTTTATAAAAATTAATTTTTATAAATCCCTTTGTTTACTAGTTTATAATGCCGAAGCAATTACTTTGTCAATTTATTACCCATGCATACATCAATATATGTTGTAACAAGTTTAAATCTTTTAAATTATATGTGTTGAAAATAATATAACAAAAAAAGCCTTCAAAAATTAATTTGAAGGCTTTTAAAAATTTATTAGTTAAAACTTATTTAATAATAGTTTTAAATGTATCGTTATCAAAGAATTTAGCAAACTCCATATCTGTTGCTGCCATTTTCTTGAATTTAGCATCTTTTTCAATAGCTGAACGTAAGTTGTTAAATAAAGCATCACTATCGCCACTACGAGCACCAATAACAGCTTTTAAATAATATCCACCGGCTTTTTCTTTACAAGGACCACAATCAACAGCATTTTTACCACCATCGTTATCGCCATTAAGAACTTTAGCTAAACCTGCACACATTGAACATTCATCGCCAAAATATGTAATTGCAGAAGCGTAATCGCCTTCTTTTATTGCAATAACACCTAAGTTATGGTTAACCTCAGCACCAGCACCTGAAGCAGAAGTAAAATACTCTTTAGCTTCTGTTATGTTACCTGCTTGTAATTCAACAGCACCTAAGTTGTTAAGGATAATTTGATTTGAGTTATCAATTGCTTTAGCAGCTTCGAAAGCAGTTTTTGCTTCCGCTAATTTGTCAGTTTTCCAAAGGATAAAACCTTTATTGTTCTCGCCTCTCCAATCTTTAGGGAATTGCTCAGCACATTTTGTATATACTTTTAATTTAAATGCGTCATCATCTTTAAGAGTAGCTGTATAAAGCATTTCTTCTACATTTAATGTGTCAGGGTATGCATTAAATAAAGAATCTAATTCTTGGTCAGAATATCCAACTAAATCAACATTAATGCTAATTTTAGAACGACGTAATTGAGGAAGAATATCTTTCGCTAACTCAGTATAAGCAGCAGCAATATTTTTAATTTCTTTTTCTCTTTGCTCGCCATCAGAATACATTGAAAGAACTCTTAAAATAAGATCTTTATCATTAATCTGAGAGTTTTGAACTAATGATTTAAATCCATCCCAATCTTCTGCTGTTGTAGAAGAGCTTATAAAACCTTCTTTTTTAGCATCATCTACTTTCTTAAATTGCTTTTGAACATATTTGTCAGCAGTTTTAGAACGACGGTCAGCTAATTTTGTGTTTAAATCTGTGGCTCCATCAGGAGAAGCGTAAGAAGAAACTGTTACGCCTTTAAATTCTTTTCTATCATTATTTTTAACTTCATCAATAAATGCTAATAAATCTTTTACTTGATCTTTTTTAAGCTCAGATGATTTTAGGTTAGCTTGTTGAATTTGATAAAGAATTTCAGCACCTTTATTAGCAGAAGTAATTCTTTGGAAATTATCTTTTCCTAAAATTGTTTTACCTTTAAGGTTTACCAAGCTAGGTGTAGCAATTACGCCATTAGCAATTTCTTTTGCATCAAAAGTTACTTTCTTATCTGGTTTAGTAGCCATGTAAGCGTCAATTTTAATTTCTAATTTAGAAATTCTCATTGCGTCTTCGTATGCAATTTTACCATTATAAGAAAAGCTACCTCCGTCAGCATATCCAATAACTTTATTGTTGTCTTGTACTGACTCTCCTTGAAGTTTTGTCATAGTGTAAGCTTTTTCACCACCTTCAAACTTCAAAATAGGTGTAGCTTCTGCTATCACTTTTTTGTGGAAATACTTTGGTGGGAATTTACCTGAAATATTAATTTCAACGCTATCACCATGCATTTCTAAAACTGTTGGTGTTACTGTATAAGTAACTTGGTCATAGTTTTTAACCATTTTTTTCAATCCTCCACAACTTGTTAAAATAACAGCTGCTAGAACGAATACTCCAAATTTTAAAAGACTTCTTGTTCTCATAATATAAATTATGTTATTATTTAATTTCTTTTCTAAACTACAAAGTTATAAATGTTTTCAAAAAAAAAAAGTATTTGCATACATTATATTGTCTAATATTTTTATTTACTGTAAATATTAGGCTTAATTTGTGTAATTTAGTATTAATCCTTTTAACGGAGACTTTGTTAATGATGTTAATTTTACATCTTTTGAATAGCATATCTCTTTTATTATATCGCTGAAATAAAAAGAGATAGAGCCAATTAATCGTAAATCCTTTTCTTGATAATTTTCATACTTAAGAATTGTCTTATCAAAGAAATTTTCAAAACTGTTATATAACATATTTTTTATGGTTTCATTATTTTTGTTATTATTAATAAATGGCATAAAAGATGCTAAAAACTTGTTTGGGAAAGGCTCTTTATATATTCTATTAATTATTTTACTTAAGTCTAGATTAAAAGTATTATAAAATTTAGTTTCAATATTTTCGGGTAATTCATTATCTAAAAGTAATTTTATAAATGCTTTACCAATTGCTGCACCACTCCCTTCATCACCAAGTATATATCCTAAAGAACTTATATTTTTTACAATTTTACCATTTTTATATACACCTGTATTTGATCCTGTTCCCAATATTCCAATAATACCATCTTCTTTTCCAAATTGTGATATTGCAGCACCCAATAAATCACTTTCAACTATTATAGTTGCATTTGCGAAAAGTTTTTTAAGAGGATATGAAATTATTTTTTTTCTATTATCGGAAGAACAACCTGCTCCATAAAAGTATATTTTATGAATAAATTCTGCGTATTTGGTTATTTTAGTCTTAGTTAATTCCTGTATAACATTATCGCTATTAACAAAAACAGGATTTAAACCTATTGTTTTAAATGTTAAAATTTTGTCTTTACCGTCAATTAAAACCCAATCTGTTTTTGTAGAACCACTATCTGCAATTAATATCATATATTTTTTCTATAAATATATACAATTTTTTATAATAAAATAATCGCAAACCTTATGTTTGCGATTATTTTAATCTGTTTGGGTTTAATTCCCAGTCCCTTGCGACGTATAAAAGAATAGTATTCCAAAGCGATACCTCGTCCGCTTGCGGCGAGGAGATTCATTTTAAGCAATTATTCTAGTCTTATTCTGTGTAAACGTTATTATTTGTTGGTGTCTCGTACCAAGTCTTTTCATTTTCGCCTGAACTTACTGCCCATGTTGAAAACTTTGCATAGGCATCGGTAATTTCTATGCCTTCAAGCGGATGTTTATACACGCTATCGGCTGATACAACGCTTATTGCCCATGGTAAACCGTCAATAGTTCTGTATGGAGTACCTGCATTATCGTTTCCTGTACCTAAAACTGATTGGTCTGCGGCTTCTGTAGGCGGAAAGTTTGGCATATGTATTTCGTAGCCTCTGTTGTTTGTTTGGTAAACATAATAATTGGGTACTAATGCACCTATATAATTATTGTTAAAAGTTATATTTGTTGTTAATCGTACCGGTGTACCTGTTTTATCGTAAGATGTATTTGTATAGTACGGAACCATTACGTCAAATTTATTATTAAAAATAATTATTCCGTTTACTACATCATTATCAATACTACCATCGCCGGAAACACTGGTAACTATTTGTGTATTTATAGCTGTTTTATTTGCATCTAAAATATTACACCCAAAACCTAGGGCTGTGCTACCTCCTCCTGCATTTATTTTTGTGTTTAATACCGCGTCAACATAATAGCCTTCAGCATTTACAGATAATTCGCCTTTTGTTAGCATTACTAAATCATTAAAATCATAATCTCCTTTATAAGGCCATAAATCTTCAAATGAAATTGTTTCATATCCAATATTAGGGTACATTATTTTATAAGCCTTTGTTGGGTCGTTTGGATAATCATCACCATTATCATTTACTCCATCACCATCAGTATCAAGAACAACGTCAACACTCTCATAAACTATTTTATCTACATATGAACCTGAATATAATCCTATATAAAATTGAAAATGAGTGGCATTAGCTAAAATTACACCACTTGATGTAATTGTATTTCCTGTGGTACTAACATAAGTTTCTCCAATCCAATTACCATTTGCATCAAAATTATCAAGCCATAAGTTAATTGAACCTGAAAATGTCATTGAGAAATCGAATGCAGACCCTCCTTGTACAGGAAATGATTGCTCTATTATTTCGAATAAATTAGAGTAGTTTTTAAATACATTTTCTCCATCTATATTACTTACGTGTCCTTCGGTATAATTTGTGTAATACCATTTTCCGGGAGTTCTTAATTCTGTCCAGCTCCTTTCATCTTTTTCCAAGTTATCTATATTAAACTCGCTATTTTGTACTAGGTTTGTACCTGTTGTGCTTTTATTATGTGTAAATTTAGCCATGTTTTTTTGATAGTTAAATGCAAATTCCCTATCGTACACTAAGCTATTCTTCGTGCCATCTCTAGGTTCTGGAGCAATTATCATGGTTATATTTCCATCTGTCTTATTTAATAGTTGCTTATTTCCTGAATTTGGATACATTAAATAAAGATTTCCAATATTTGCTGGAGTTTTAATAGCAAATTTTGCAACTGAATTAATAATTTTTGCTTTTGATATTATATTATCGTCTTTGTCGATTAATAAAAGCAATTGTCCTTCAGTACTAATGTTTTTTCCCGTTTCTGGTTGCATTGTTACATTTAATGCTCCACTTTTAGAGGCTGACCAATCGAAATCAAAAGGAGCTTTAATGTCGTTAATATTTGTTGGAGTTACTACTTGGGTAGGTGAATAAGAAGGAGAATCATCTGTTTCTTTTTTACATGATGAGAATATAGCAAACGTAGCAATCATCACCAAAAATGTTTTAGTTTTCATAATATTATGTTTTAGAGTTTTTAGGTTTAAAATAAATTCTACGTCTATTGTTTTTGTAATGTTACGATGTTAATCAATTAATTATTATGAGTTATGTAATAATTTTTAGTGATTGTAATTTTGGTGTAATAAATATAATAATTGGTGTAATATTTAAAATATTAGAATGTTAAGTAATTAAAAATAGTAATGTTTTATGAACCAATTATATACTTTAATCTGTTTGGGTTTAATTCCCCGTCCCTTGGGACGTATAAAAGAATAGTATTCCAAAACGATATCTCGTCCGCTTGCGGCGAGGAGATTCATTAATCATCAAAGCCATCATTAAAATTAATAAATCTAAATTCGGTTCTACGGTTTTTAGCACGTCCTTCCTCGTTATCAGTGCCGTCAGGGTTTGTATTTGGTGCAATTGGCTTTTCTTCGCCATAACCTTTGGCAATAAGTCGTTTTTTATTAATCCCCTTTTTTATTAGATACTTAACTACGCTTTCTGCACGTTTTTGTGATAATTCTTTATTATATTCATCGTCCCCCTTGCTATCAGTGTGCGAGCTAATTTCTATTTGAACATTAGGTATTTCTTGTAACACTATTAGTAATGTTGAATCAATAGTTGCTTGTGCTTTATCTGATAAATTAGATTTATCGAAATCGTAATAAATATTTACAGGTATTGGCTTTTGTGGTATTGGGTCAATAATTACAGTATCGTACAATGTTGTCGATTCTGTTATGTTATATGTGTTTATTTTCATTATTTTTTCGTAAAAACCAAAGTTTTTTACTTTAATTTCGTAAGTGTTATTTGGTTCTAAATTATAATAGCATTTTCCGTTTTTGTCAGTTCTATTAGAATTTATATCAATGGCTTTTTTTGTACGTAAATTTATTAATGATAATACAGTTTGAATACTATCAACACTTTGGTCTGTTGTTTTAATACCCATTTTTTCATTAATGGTTCTGAAAATGCTATTATCTTTATTGGCAATAACTGTTCCTTCAAATTTTATATCAATAAATTCGGTATAAATAAATTCGTAAATATCGTCGCAACAAGTTTTGTTTTTTAACGATACTCCGCCTTCTCTGTTCGATACAAAAAATCCTTGTTTTCTATTTTTGTTTAATGTAAAATATATATCATCAGCTTGAGAGTTTATTGGATAACCATAATTTACAGGGTCTGTCCAGTTACGAACATCACCTGTTGTTTTGAAAATATCGAAACCGCCCATACCGGGTAAGCCATCAGAACTAAAATATAAATTACGAGTGTTATTATCATAGTATGGTGTAAACTCGTTTCCCATTGTGTTAATACTTGAGCTTAATTTTTTTACTTTTTTAAATATTTTTTTTCGCTTGTCGTAAATTGAGTACCAAATATCTGTGCCGCCTTTTCCTCCCGGTCGGTCTGATACGAAATACAATACCTCGTTGCTTTTTTTAGCATCAATACCTATTGTCGGCTGAGTTGAAGTATAATTTTTTATATTTATTGGCTCAGGCAATTCTTTGGGGGTTAACCATTCGCCACCCTCAATATAACTAACCCATATATGACAAATAGTTTTGTTTTTCCAATTTTTCTTACATTTTGTAAAATAGAATTTACTTTTATCAACCGAAAAAGCTCCATTTCCTACATTTAAAGTGCTATCGTTAAAAGCGTTTAGGGTATCAACAAAATGCCATTTGCCATTTTTTTTAATTGCTTTGTAAAATTTTGTTAATGGCAGGTTATTTAATGTGTCGCTTATATCGTAATACTCTATATTATTAGCTCTTAACGATGTGTACCATAGCGTATTTTCATCAACTGATATAGGATTGGCTTCTAAATGTGCTTTATTTACACTTGTATCTATATGTGTTACAATAACTTTAAGGGTACTATCTTTCATGTTTTTTGCTAAATCGCAACCATTTATTTGAGCCATAGAAAGTTTTTTGTATTTCTTTTTTTCTTCGCCATGTTTGTATTCTTTTACAAATTTTGCGAAATGCTCTTTTGCATCGTCATATTTACCTTGTTGCATTAGTGCTTTTGCGTAAAAATAATGTGCTAAAGGATATTTATTGGGATTTCCTTCGTACGACATTAAAAAATACTCTTCTGCTTTCTGGTAATTCCTTGTTTTTAAATAAAGCTCGCCAAGTTTATATATTGTTTTTGCGTTACCGGGACTTATTTCGTGGTGATACTCATAATAATCGATAGCCGAATATAAATCGCCTGCTTTTTCCGCTTCTTTGGCAAAACTTTTTACTTGCCAAGGTTGTATTTTTTTTAATGTTTCTTCCGGTTGAGCAAAAGCAATGTAAAACGAAAGTATAAGACTTATTAAAACTGTATATTTCATATTTAAAATCTATCGCAAGGTATTGCTATTTTTTTAGCAGTTGTATTTTTACTTCTATAAATTAATGTTATCTCTAATGCACCTCGGTGTGATGTGGCAGGTGTTAACGACGAAATATTAACATCGTAACTTACGCCAATATCCATATTTGTAAAATTAAGACCTACTGCAAAAATAATAGCGTCGGTTTGGCTTAATACAGTTCTAATATGAGGTCCAAAAAATATTGACTTTGCATAATAATTATTTTGAGGCAGATTGTAACCAAAATTTACACCCCAAATCATATCGGCAGCACGTTTATGATTCATATATAATATACGTGGCTTTGCAAAAAACTTTTTCGATAAATCAATTTTTGTTCCAACATGAATAATATGTCGTAATGGTAATTTGTTTTTTTGTGTACCAAACTGTTCGGTCGGGTTTGATACATGAAAAAGTGAATATCCAAATTCGGGCTCAATTTTACCAAATTTACGGCTTACAATTATTCCTGCATTAACATCTAAATATGATGTGCTTTCGTTTAAATCATTCTCGTTATTTGCAAAATCAGGATTAAACTCACCAATACTCCTGTCATATTGAGATGGATAAGTTACTTTTGAATTAAATTTTTTGTTTACAAAGCCTAATTGTATTCCTCCCGAAATTTTATAGTCGTTGTAGCGTGTTTGGTAAGCTAATGATATCATTATTTTATTAGCTGTTAAATCGGCACTACCCGAATTATCGTTTAAAAAATAAATACCTGCACCAAAATTTCTTCCAAAAAGTTTTAATCTTTTATCTAGTCCAACTGATATTGTATTATATGGTTCTTTTGAAACGGCACCCCATTGGGTTCTGAAAATATTTGATAATCGCCAATCGCCATCAAATCTACCTGTATTTGCAGGGTTTAAGGTTAGCGGGCTGTAATAAAACTGCGAAAAATGTATATCTTGAGCGTAACTACTAAAAGTAATTATTGATAAAATAAATAGTATGCGTAATTTTTTTACCATAAATAATATCTGTTATGTAAATATTCGTATGCCATTACCCTGTATTGTTGCTTTGTAAATTTGCATCTGCAATCGCCATAATACGACATAATATTATCGGTTGGAGGCATATAAAATTCATCGTTACTATCTTTTAACATTGGCGACAATTCGCATTGATTGTTTGCAGTGTATGCACTGGGTAAATCAGCACTTGGGTCGGCTTCTGTATCGCATAAAAAATCGCCGCTTGTTTCACAATTAGATTCATTTACAAGCTCTGTTGCGTTACCATCGCCAAAAGTGTGAAGTAATCCAAAAAAATGACCAAACTCGTGTGGTATCGTCATATCATCAACATTATCTTTAAGAATAAATATATTATCAGCTCCGCCCGGATACGATGTAAAACCTGTTGCTTGTGGCAAACCCTCGAAAGCTGTTACAAAATACACATTTATAGTACTATCAATATGATTATTTGTAGTCATTTGCTGTTCTTCTTTTAATCCATCATCATCATTTACGACCAAAGTATCCCACTGATAGTTTTCTATTGAGTCGATTGAACAAATTCTAAAACTTAAATTTATTGGAGAGAATTTACTATTTAATGTATCAATAGCAATATAAATATCGTTAGTATCAATATTTGGTTCTCCTAAACTATCTAGTACAATATGAATTGATAACGACAATGTTTTATCTAGATTTGGCAAAAGCTGATTTTGCGGTATTGCCGTATTTCTTGCTTGAGCATAAGCGTAATAAGCAGGTGTTAACTCATTTGTAAATTGAGCTGATACATTATTAATACCCAATAAACTAATTATTATAACTAAATTAATAAATATAACATTTTTTATTTTATACATTGATATGTTAAAGTTTGTAATTTGTAATTTCAATTTGCTAAAATTAGCATAATTTCTAAACTTTTAAAAAAAAACATTAAAATATGTTAATAATTTTATATTTTAGCACAAAAAATAAACATAACATACAGTGAAATTACGATATATTTTAATTATTACGATACTATTTTTAGTTAAGGCAAATATTTATTCTCAAATAAGTGCATCAAGTAACTCAGTTTGTATTGGCGAAGCCATAAGTTTTACATACCAAAGCAGTAGCAATTTAACAGGTGTAGTTTGGGATTTTGGCGATGGAGCCGGAGCTCAAGATTTGTTAAATGTAAGTCATTCGTATAATAATTCAGGAACATATACAGTTTCTTTTACTGCAAACGGAGGCGTTTCAGATCAAATACAGATAACAGTTCATCCTGATCCAACTGTTATTTTTAATGGCGGTGGTGCAGGGTGTACGCCTTTTGATGCTAGTTTTATAAGCACATCGGTTGGTGGTGATGGCTCTGCTATTGTTAGTACTGTTTGGACTTTTGGAGATGGTGGTTCTGATACCTCACCAACACATACATATAATGCAGCAGGAGTTTTCGATGTGTCGCTCGAAGTAACCGATGCAAATGGCTGTACTGCTTATGGTGTTGTTAACGATTTAGTTTCCACGTCACCAGAACCATTTGCTTATATAACAACAAATCCAATGCCTGCTGTAGCATGTTTACCTCCTTTAAACGTAAATTTTAATGGAAGTAATTCTCATAGTAATTCGCCAAGTGGTTCAACATTAACTTACCAATGGGATTTTGGAAATGGAAATACCGGTTCCGGAGTTAATCCTCCTCAGCAAATATACGATGCTTTAGGTTCTTATCCTGTTTATTTAACTGTTACCGATAACAATGGTTGCCCACATGATACAACTTTAAATGTTGAAATTCATAACCCGACAGCAGGATTCGATGTTGGTGATACAGTTTGTAAATCAGTTACTTTTGTAGATAATTCTTCAGGAGGTTCAGTTTTGTGGTTTTATGGCGATGGTAATATTAGTTATAACCCACATCATGAATATGCTGATACAGGTTATTATCAAGTAATGCAAATAGTAACTATAGCAGGAACAACTTGTAGAGATACACTTATTGATACAATATTTGTAGAAGAACCTTTTGCAAGTTTTACTATTGACCCAAGTTTTTTATGCGATATTTATTCACCGGGAAATGTTATTCATTTTAATAGCAATTCTTCATCAGCCAATGTAGTTGGTTATGATTGGGATTTTGGTTTAGACACAATAGCTGACGACCCAATTATTGGGCATTATCATGGAACTCTCGGTACATCAAGTGAAGCAAACCCAACTGACACTGTGGTTTTTGTGGACAACGAATATAGTATAAATGGAATGGGAGTATTTACTACTTGCCTTACTGTGCAAACTATTCATGGATGTACTGATGATACTTGTATTGTTGATACCATTCAAAAGCCAAATGCCTTGTTTATGACCGATGTAACCGATGGCTGTTTACCATTAACGGTAGAGTTTTCCGATTCAAGCAGCTCTTTTACCGATATTCTAGGTTTTACTTGGTTTTTTGGCGATGGAGATAGTCTTGTTGGAGGAATAAATGACACTATTGTTTCGCATACTTATATAAATGAAGGTATTTATAACTCTTATTTGGTAATTACTAATGAGCATGGTTGTACCGATACTTCGTATTTTACACCAATTTATGTTGGCGATGTAAGTAGCCCTAACTTTTCAATTTCAAATAATACCGTTTGCCCACAAGATACCGTATATTTTACCGATTTAACAACTTTACCTGATTCTATTGATTATTGGCACTTTACAGCTGATAACAATTTAATGTCGCATTGCCCTACAATGTCAGAGCCATACTGGGTTTTTCATTCGGTAACAGGTGTTCATGATATTACACTTACAACATGTAATAAAGGTTGTTGTACCGATAATACTTTATCAAACTTTATAACTGTACAAGGTCCTATTTGCAAAATAGATAATTATAGTATGGATTGTGCGACACCTTTCGATTTTTCTTTTGATGGAAATGTTGATGATGTTGAAAATTGGCAATGGGATTTTGGAGATGGTACAATTATTTCCGGTTTAACAAATTTAACAGATACAATTACATCGCACACTTACTCAACTACAGGTAATTACAATGTTGTATTAACAGCCTATAATTCAACAACAGGTTGCACACAGTATTCTGACACAATAATAATTCATGTAAGAGATATAGATGCCTCTTTTGGTGAAGATTCATTATACTGTATGAATGTTGGCGATTATTTTAGTAGTTCTTCTTCTGTTGATGTATATACATCGTGCCATAGAGGGTATTATTGGGATTTTGGTGATGAAACCAGACCTATTAGAACAGATATGGATTCAATATCTCATATTTTTGCTGATACAGGTAATTATACAGTAACATTAATTGTACGAGACATTAACATGTGTACCGATACAGTTACTAAAAATGTTAGAGTTTATGGTGTTTATGCAGGTTATATTATTGATAGCTTATATGGATGTAAACCTGAATTTGGTGTTAATTTTACAGACACTTCTACTTTCGATTATTCTGATTCGTTATATTCTTGGCAATGGAACTTTGACGATGGTACATATAGCTCTGAACCACACCCTCACCATAATTTTGTTTATACAAGTACACAACATAGTTTCCAAGTGCTTTTAACTGTAACCGATAGTATTGGCTGTAAAGATACGCTTACTAAAACTGTACAGTTTTCGTTACCTAATGCTAATTTTAATTATTTTCTTGATAGAGAAATTTGCGTAGGCGATAGTGTTGGTTTTAATCCGTATAGTAATGATACATCATTACAGTTTACATGGAATTTTGGCGATAATGATACATTATATTATCTTGATACAGCATTACAAAATTATTATCATACATATTTGCATGATAGTATTTTTAGTGTTTCGTTACAGGTTGAAGACTCAATACATTGTTTAGAGAATTACACATTATCACAAAATATTGATGTACAAGCGTATCCAATAGCAGGTTTTTTTACCGTGCCTGATTTATCTATACCTCTTTGTTATGGAAACAACGTTGTATATACCGATACAAGTATCTCAAAATATTTTTACGAGCGTACTTGGGATTTAGAAGATGGAACACCAGTTTCGCCAGACTCAATAAATACTTGGTTTTACGACGAAAAAGGAATATATAATGTTAGTTTGGTAGCAACCACAACTAACGGTTGTAGCGATACAGCTACAGCTACGTTAAATGTTGTAGGACCTATAGCTGATTTTACATTAGCCCCTAATTTAATATGTAAAGGTCAAGATATTACATTTAATCTTTCAAATATGGAAGATGTGTTATATTATTATTTCGATTTTGGTGATGGAATTACAACAGATACTATCACTGTTAACGGACAAACATCGATAGATGAAACCCATACATATAATTATGGACCTGTTTCTGGACAAACAATTGCTCAATTAACAGTATTTTCTGACGATACTCTTTGTCCGGTAAGGTTTGATACAATAGTATATATACATACAGTTATTGCCGATTTTAATCGTAATAACGAAATTGCAAAAACAGATACAGCTCATTGTTTATTTATTACTGATGAGTTTAATAGTTCGGCATCTATTAATGCCGATAATATTTCGTGGAGTTTTGGAGACGGTGCAAGTGCTGGAAATATACAAAATCCTCAACATGAATACTCTCAGCCAGGAACTTATAATGTTACCCTACATATTCAAGACGATGAATCGGGCTGTACTGATGAGTTAATAAAACCAATGATAATTTTTCCAAACCCTGAAGTTATTGCCTATGGTGGTGATACGTGTAGGGGTGATGCAATACAAATTTTTGCAAACGTAACAACAGGTAATTTTGTTTGGAATCCTACCACCGGATTAAACGATGCAACAGCACAAAACCCTATGGCATCGCCAAACGAGACCACAGAATATACTGTTTTTGTTTCAGATACTAACGATTGTAAAGATACTGCTAAAACAATAGTTTATATTCAGCAACCACCTGAAGAGTGGGTACGTGATACAACTATTATAATTGGTGAAACTTTTAATCTTAACGGTGAACAAGAAGGTGGTTATTCTTATGTTTGGTCTCCTGAAACAAATTTAGATTGTACAGTGTGTCCAAATCCAAATGCAAATCCACAAGACGATATTTCTTACTATTTAGTTGTGCAAGATACAATGGGATGTAAGTTTATCGCAAACAATCGTTACGATGTTGAAGTGCTACCAGTTTCTTCAGTTGATGTACCTGATGTGTTTACACCTAATGGTGATGGCGACAATGACCGTATATATGTAAAGGGTTGGGGAATAAAAAAACTATTAGAGTTTAGTATTTATAATCGCTGGGGTGAAAAGGTTTATACAAGTACCGATATTAACGAAGGTTGGGACGGTACATTTAATGGTAAACCACAAAATGTAGATTCGTATGCATACTATGTTAGATGCGAAACATATATTGACCCTCAGCCAATTACTAAAAAAGGAACTTTTACACTTATTAGATAATTTTAGAAAATTATAATAGGTATTTTCAATATACTGATTTATGGTTAGTAGCTTTGTTTAACCCGAATTATTCATAGAATTCAATAACACTACTTATAACTTGCTTATAAACAATTTGTTACCACAAAATCCAAATCACCCAAATTGGGGTGGTTATATTTTTCAAT
>CAMZKE010000052.1 GCA_947311115.1 uncultured Bacteroidales bacterium
ATTTGTTATAATACCGACCCTAGTGCGTTTACAAGTACTACATCGCCGAGTGGTGGCAGTGGTTCGTGGACTTACAGTTGGGAATATCAAGATAATTGTACAGGAACATGGAATACTATTGCAAGTACAAACAGTTTAACTTTTGATGATGCTACAGATTTAACAATAAATAGATGCTACAGACGAAGTGCAACGAATAGTTGTGGTACTGTTTATTCAAATACAGTTAGTATTTCAATATTTGCATTACCTAATGTAGTAGCAAATGTTAATCCAAATTCAACAATTTGTTTTGGCGATTCTATTACACTCTACGGAAGTGGCGCACTAACCTACATTTGGGATAATGGTATAACTGACAGTGTAATATTTTTACCATCAACAACGAATTATTCAGTTGTAGGTACTGATGTTAATGGTTGCCAAAACACAGCATCAATAAATTTAACAATTAATCCTCTTCCTGTTTTCGATTCTATTACTATAACAGATGTTACTGTTTGTGCTCCTCCATATAATGGTATTGTTGAGGTTTACCCAAATGGAAATCAATATTCTTATGATAATGGAATGTTTGTTAATTCAAACAATATAGATACTTTTAATGTAGGTACACATAATATTATTATTAAAGATGTAAACGGTTGTGTACACGATACTACAGTCTTAGTAAATAGTAATACTGGTTTATCAATTGATAGTGTTATTTCAGAACCGCTATTGTGTAATGGTGATTCTACTAGCCTAGTAGTATATAATAGTACGGCTATTCAATACAGTATCGATAATGGTATTACATTCCAAAACGATAGTAATTTTACAGTAACAGCAGGCTATTATAGTATAATAATTGTTGATGCAGGAGGATGTACCGCATTAGTTAGTGATACTGTTATTCAGCCAGATTCGATAAGTGTAAATACAATTATTACTGATGTTTCTTGTACACAAACAGGAGCAATAGCTGCAACAATCACTGGTGGCACAGGAGTTCTTACGTATTTATGGTCTAACGATAGTACAACATCAGCAATAACAAATCTTACACAAGGTTTGTATACTCTAACTGTTACCGATGAAAATAATTGTAATTCTATTATTGATGCACAAGTTAATGCTGGTAATTTAATTGATTCTGTAATTGCAACAGTTAATAATATTGCTTGTTATGCCGACTCAACAGGAAGTATTAGCGTTGAATTAACAAATGGTAACGCACCGTTTCATTATAATTGGGATTATACTTTAAATGATACATCTCAAATAAATAATTTGCCGACAGGTATTTATAATGTTACTATTATCGATGCTTTTGGGTGTACTGCTGATACGTCAATAACATTAACAGAAAATAGCGATATTAGCTTCAATCCTAACATTACTGATATTCAATGTTATAACTACACAAACGGTTCAGTATCATTAAATATTAACGGAGGAACTAGTCCTTATTTAATAGATTGGGGTAATGGCTTTTCATCATTAGATTCAATAAATAATTTAGCAGCTGATACTATCCATATACAAATTAAAGATAATAATAACTGTTTAAAAGATACGAGTATTATTTTAAATCAACCCGAACCAATTATTTTAAGTATTTCTAAAACAGATATCGATTGTTACTATAACAATAACGGTGCAGCAAATGTAATTGTAAACAATGCTGTTTCACCATATAATATTTTATGGTCAAACGATTCTACATCTAATAACATTAGTAACTTAACCGATGGTGTGTACTCTGTAATAGTAACAGATAATAATAATTGTGAAGCATACGATAGTATTACGATAACTAAGCCATCAGATATTTATGTTTCAGAAAGTATTACTAATGTAACATGCTTTGGATTTAATAATGGAGCAATAAATTTAGCTGTTAGCGGAGCTACAGAACCTTATCAGTATAACTGGACTAATAATGAGGCAGGAAACAGCATTAATAACTTAGCAGAAGGTAGTTATGAGGTAACTATTACTGACAATAACAATTGTGCTTTTACCTACGAATATATAATTACAGAGCCTCAATTATTAGAAAATACATATAATATATATTACGAAAACAATCTAGGTAATATAAGTATTGAAACAACAGGAGGAACACCTGATTATGTTTACAATTGGTCAAATTCAGAATATAGTAACGAAATAAATAATTTGTCTGGAGGAAATTATATTGTTACTGTTATTGACGCTAATAATTGTGTTGACACAATACATTTTAATATAGAATATACTGATCCTATTATTATACCAACTGTTTTCACTCCTAATAATGATGGAAAAAATGATACGTGGAATATAAAAAATATTGAAAATATAGAGGAGGTCGATATTTATGTTTATAACCGTTGGGGTGATGCTGTTTATAATAAATCATGCAAAGGTTATGAATATGCAGATAAATCGGCACAATGGAATGGTATGTATAATGGAGTAGAATTACCACTTGGGACATACGTTTATATTGTTATTATTAATAAAACAGACGAATATAAAGGAACTGTAACAATTATTAGATAAAGTTAGTGATATTTATGAACCTCCTCACCACAAGCGAACGGAACGAGGTATCATTATGGAAAACAATATTTAATACGTGCCAAGGGCTAAGAATTTAATCTAAACAGATTAAATTCTTAGCCGATTTACAGAGCAAGTTCAAAATATTGGGAGTGGTTATATTTGCACTAAAAAATCTATGGGATAGAATTAACTAAGAAGTGCAAGCATTTTGCCTATTATACCTGTATTTACAAAAAAAATAAAATAGAAGCTTTTAAGAATTTCATTATCTTTGTAAAAAAAACACAATGATAGTAATAACAGGTGCCGCCGGTTTTATAGGAAGTAACTTAATATCTAAATTAAATAAAGAAGGCTTTAAAGATATTGTAATTGTTGATAATTTCTCAGATGAAACGAAAAAAGGCAATTACGAAAATAAAATATTCTCACAAAAAATTGATAGAAATATTTTTTTTGAATGGCTCGATAATAACGAAAAATTAGTTCAATTTATATTTCATATAGGTGCAAAATCGGCAACTACAGGTTTCCCAAAATCAGTTTACGATGAGCTGAATTTAGAGTACTCTAAAAAGGTTTGGAATAAGTGCGTAGAGCATGGCTTACCTCTAATATACGCTTCATCAGCAGCAACTTATGGTGATGGCAAACTTGGTTACGATGATAATCATGAAATACCATTTAAACTAAAACCACTTAACGATTACGGAATATCGAAAAATGAGTTTGATAAGTGGGCATTGCAACAAGAAAAACAGCCATATTTTTGGGCTGGATTAAAATATTTTAATGTGTATGGGCCTAACGAATATCACAAAGGGCGAATGGCTTCGGTAATTTTTCATGCATTTAATCAGATAAATAAAACAGGTGCAATGAAACTTTTTAAATCGCATAATCCTGACTATGCAGACGGAGGGCAAATGCGTGATTTTGTTTATGTTAAAGACCTTTCAGATGTGATGTTTTTTTTAATGAACCATAGAAAAAACTCTGGTTTGTACAATATTGGAACAGGAAAAGCCGATACATTTTTAGAACTTGTAAAAAGTACTTTTGATGCTATGGAGATTGAGCAAAATATTAGTTTTATAGATACTCCTGAAGATATTCGCGATAAATATCAGTATTTTACTCAAGCAAATATGAACAAACTTAGGAGTATTGGCTACACAAAAAAGTTTTACACTTTACGTGAAGGTACAACCGATTATGTTAAAAATTACCTACTTACAGGTAAATATGAATAGTTATGGCAGAATTACAACCAAACAATCCGCTTCATGGAGTAAAACTTGTTGATATACTAGAATTTTTAGTAGATGAACGAGGTTGGGAAGATTTAGCCGAAAAGGTAAATATAAACTGCTTTAAAAGTAATCCGTCAATAAAATCGTGCTTAAAATTTTTACGCAAGACACAGTGGGCAAGAGATAAAGTTGAAGATTTGTATTTACAATCGATAAAATAAAACTATATTTAGTTTTATTCGTAACACTTTTGAATATAAAAAGCAAAACAATGAAATTTAACAACTATAATCTTTACAATAAATTTAATTCAAACGAACTTCAAAAATTAAACACTAAAGCAAAGCAAATAAAATCAGATTTATATGCTAAAAACGGGAAAGGTAGCGAATATACCGGTTGGGTTAATTTGCCAAGTACTATAAATTCTAATTTAATTACAGATATAAATAAAACTGCACAAAGTTTTAGTAATGTTAAATTTGTTGTGGTTATTGGTATAGGTGGCTCTTATTTAGGTGCAAAAGCAGTTATTGAAGGCTTAAAAAATAATTTTAGTAATTTTATTGATAACAAAACGCCACATATTTTATATGCAGGGTTTAATATTAGCGAAGATTATGTTTACGAATTAAAACAGCTTTTAACAGGTAAAGATTTTGGAATTATTGTAATATCTAAATCAGGAACTACCTTAGAACCGGCTTTGGCTTTCAGAGTGTTAAAAGATTTGCTTGAAAAAAATGTTGGAACTGAGAAATCTAAAAACAGGATTGTAGCAATTACTGATAAAAGCAAAGGAGCCTTAAAAAAACTTGCAACGCAAAATGGATACAAAACTTTTATAATTCCTGACGATGTTGGAGGAAGGTACTCTGTTTTAACCCCTGTGGGGCTTTTGCCAATTGCAATTGCGGGCTTTAGTATTCAAAAAATAATTAATGGTGCAGTTATTGCAGAAAATGACGCTAAAAATTCTGATATAAATTCCGATTTGGCAATGCAATATGCCATTACTCGTAATTTGCTGTATGCAAGTGGTAAAAAAGTAGAAATGCTTGTAAATTACAATCCTAAATTACACTTTTTTGGTGAATGGTGGAAACAGCTTTTTGGTGAAAGCGAAGGTAAAGATGGTAAAGGTATTTTTCCAACTATTGGCAATTTTACTACCGATTTACATTCAATGGGGCAGTATATTCAGGAGGGCGAACGTCATTTATTTGAGACTGTTTTAAGTATTGAAAAGCCAAATAATGAAATAGTAATTCCTTTGTCTGAAGCTAATTTAGATAGTTTAAATTATTTAGCAGGTAAAAATGTTGAGTTTGCAAACAAACAAGCCCAAGAAGGAACTCGCATAGCTCACGAAAATGGCAATATACCAAATTTAACTATTGAAATACCAGTTTTAGATGAATTTAATATTGGAAAATTAATTTACTTTTTTGAAATAGCTTGTGCTTATAGTGCTTATTTTATTGATGTAAATCCGTTTAATCAACCCGGAGTTGAGGCCTATAAGTTAAAAATGTTTGAGTTACTCAAAAATAATTTATAGGTAACAGTGAATAATTTTTAACTATACACAATTACCTATAAATCATACACTAGTTAACCCGCATTATTCATAGAATCAAACAATATTACGTATAACCTATTTATAAACAATTTGTTATCGCAAAACCCAAATCATCCAAATTGGGGTGGTTATATTTTTCAATATACATTTTTCTTTTCCTGATAGCATACCATTTGCA
>CAMZKE010000053.1 GCA_947311115.1 uncultured Bacteroidales bacterium
CACCCAAATTTGGGTGATTTGGCTTTTGCGATGACAAATTGTTTATAAACAAGTTATACGTAATATTGTTGGATTCTATGAATAATGCGGGTTAAGAAAAAGTAATCCCCCAAATTATTATAGTAATTAAACATGTTAAAAATTACATTCATAAAGTATAATTGTTAAAACAAATGACATAAGTTATCTTTGTGTAAATTTTAAATAGTTTTTATGTTTTTAAAATTATCGAACAAAACCGCAATAAAGTTCAAAAGTCGAAGTATATCATATATTACACTTATATCTAAAGTTCATCAATTTGCATCATTATACACTATTAATAAAGAAGATAGAGTTGTAATATTTGCAGAAAACAGACCTGCATGGCTTTATGCATTTCATTCTATTTGGCACAACTCAGGTATTGCTTTACCAATCGATTTTATGTCAACACCAAAAGAATTAGCATACATTCTTTCAGACAGTAAACCAACAGTTATTTTCTATTCTTCTGAGAGGTTAAAAGTTTTGAACGAAGCTATACAACAGCTTAATTATAAACCTCAGTTAATTCTATTAGATGAATACGAAGATAAAGAAACTGTTGAAAATACCAGCTCATTAAAAGATTCAGAATTAAACGAAACAGCAGTTATTATTTATACATCAGGTACAACAGGTTCACCAAAAGGAGTAATGTTATCATTCGAAAATATTAAAGCAAATTTATACGGAGTTGTTGAAGGTGTAGAAATATACAACAACGAACGTAATGTTATGATATTATTACCATTACATCATGTTTTTCCATTAATAGGTTCGTTTGTTGCACCTTTATCGGTTGGTGCTACGGTAGCAATAGCACCATCAATGGCTTCAGAAGATATTATTTCAACATTAGTTGAAAATAAAATTAGTATTATTATTGGTGTACCTCGCTTATATTCAGCTATAAGAAAAGGTATTAAAGATAAAATTGAAAAAAGTTTTATTGCCAGATTAATGTTTTCAATAGCAGGAGCAATGCACTCGTATACGTTTTCTCGATTTATATTTAAAACTGTACACAAAAAATTTGGAGGAAATGTAAAATATATGATTTCAGGCGGTGCTGCTCTTGACCCAGCTGTGGCACGCGATTATCAAGTTTTAGGTTTCGAAGTATTAGAAGGTTTTGGTATGACAGAAGCCGCACCTATGATTACATTTACACGTCCAGGAAAAGTAAAAATTGGCTCAGCAGGGCAAGCCTTACCCGGGTGCGAAATGGAGATTCGTAATGAGGAAATTGTTGCACGAGGTAAAAACGTAATGCAAGGATATTACAATAGACCAGAAGAAACAGCCGATGTACTAAAAGATGGTTGGTTATACACAGGTGATATTGGTAAAATTGATAAAAACGGTTTTTTATTTATTACAGGAAGAAAAAAAGAAATAATAATTTTATCAAATGGAAAAAATGTAAATCCTGTTGAAATAGAATTTCAACTTGAGGCTTTAGTTCCATATATACAAGAACTTGCAGTTTTTGAAAAAGGAGATATATTGCAGGTTGTTATTGTTCCTGATAGGGTAAAAGCAAGAGAGTTAGGAATTGAAAATATTGACGAATCAATTAAAAAAGATGGTATAGATGTATATAACAAAACAGCCTCATCATATAAACGCATTCTTAAACTACACATAACTTACGACGAATTACCGAAAACACGATTAGGTAAAGTGCAACGATTTAAACTTACCGAAATAATTGGAAAGCCCAAAAGCAATAAAAAGAAGGATTTATCTTTTACATCAAAAGAATACAGCTTAATTAAGGAGCATATTGAAGATGATAAAAATATTGAAGTTTTTCCTGATGACCATATAGAAATAGACCTAGGTTTAGACTCGCTTGATAAAGTTAGCTTACAAGTTTTTATTGAAAACACATTTGGTGTAAAAATAAATGCTGATAGAATTGCTGAACACGAAACTGTACGAAAATTAAGCGAATTTGTACAGAAAATGAAAACTAAAATTAGTGCCGAAAAAATTAATTGGGGTGATATTATAAAAGAAAAAACTAATATAAAACTACCTAAATCAGATTTTACTTCGTGGCTAATCGTAAAATCTTTAAAAATATTTTTTAAAACTTATTTCCGATTTAGAATTAAAGGGCGTGAAAATATTCCTGAAACTGCTTGTATAATTGCACCCAATCACCAGAGTTATCTCGATGGTATGTTTGTAGCAACTTGTTTTAGTGGTAAAACTTTAAAAAAATCATTTTTTTATACAAAGGCAAAACATGTTAGCAATGGTTTATTACGCAAGTTTGCAGGTAGAAATAATATTATTATTGTTGATGTAAATCAAGATTTAAAACACTCGATACAATCGTTAGCCGAAGCTCTTAAAAAAGGTAAAAATATCGTTATTTTTCCTGAAGGAACACGCTCTGTAACAGGGAGCTTAGGAGAGTTTAAAAAGACATTTGCAATTTTAAGTAAAGAACTTAATGTACCTGTAGTGCCTGTTGTTATTGATGGAGCTTATAATATTTTACCTAAAGGAAGTAAATTTCCTAAACCATTTAAAAGAATTAGTGTTGAGTTTTTAAAACCTATTTTACCTATGGGACAAACATATTTTACAATTACCGAACAGGCAAAAGAATCAATTCAGGATAAATTGAATTCAAAAGTGTAAAAATAATCTTCATAAGGAGAGAAAACCGCCAGAAAAAAGACTTGTTTTATTAATCAGCATTATTCATACGTTTTTCTTTTTCTTAGACAAGGCGTCGAACCATGCTGCTGTATATGAATACTTCAAATAAAAAAGCTGAAACAACAAGTTTCAGCTTTTATTACAAAGTATGTAGTTTAACTTTATTTCTGAGCTTTTACCTCTAATATTTGTTTTAGTTGTTCAACCTCTGCTTTAAGCGAATTTAAAGAATTGTTAAATTCTTTGTTTTGATTGTTAATTGCTGTATTTTGTTGTTTTAGCGAATTTATTTTCTGCTCTTGCTTTTTAAGTATATCTGTAATTCCGCTACTTGTAATATCATCTTCTGCAGTATTATAATACCATTCAACTTTTACTAATACATTTATTAAACCGGTACCATCTTTATCATAATTATCCATAGCTCTACCCACAACCATACAATTTTCTGTAGCTTTCATTCCCACTTTTGGAGTTGATGAAATAGTTATAAAATCACCTATTTTTATTGGTCCATTTTCTGTATTTATTTTTGTTTTTATTACTCCTACTAATCCAACAAGTACAGAGTTTTCAGGATCTTTTTCGGCTTGAGAATTTCCAATAATAGCAGGGTTTGACGAATAGACACCTAATATTAATTTATCATTATTAATTGTTGCTCCTTCGGCAGTGTATGCTTTTATAGGTGACATTGTAATAATATCACCGACCTCATATTCTTTTGTAATATCTGCTTTTGGGAAGAATTCAGCATAATCAGCTCCACCGGCAATCCAACTTCCGTCGCATCTGCCATCTCCTGTATTTGTAAATCTAAATTCTCTATCCCATCCTGTAGTTCCGTGATAAGAATCAAAAGAAGCAATATCTCCGGTTCCTTTCTGGGTTACAAGTAATGCATTATCAGTTGAAGATGAATTCGAATTAATTATTATCATAGATAAACCATTAGACGCTGTATTTTCGAAGTACCCTGTACCACCAGACACTCCACCAGCAGAAGATTTAACGGCTAATCTATGTGAGCCTGGAGTTGTTGTGCCAATACCCAAATAACCATAATCTTTAAATACTGCTCTTACTGTTGTTCCATCATAAAAATTTAAATCTCCTGATGTATTCACACCTAATTGCCATTCCTCTGTTCCTGTTCCATTTTCTTCTATATGAAGAGCATATCCTGAAGAATTTGTTTCAATATCAAGTGGTGCTTCAGGAGCTTTTGTTCCAATACCCATACCAGATTTAGTTACTGTTACAATATTTTTCCTGTGTGTATTATCTGTACCAGCTCCAATTGTAAAAATTGGATTATAGTAATTTACTGGAACAGTATCGTTATATACACCTACAACAGTTTCATATTCTGTTTTTGCTATATTATTAAATCCCAAAGCCATAGTGTTTTCGTTAGCTATAGTATTATAACCAAATGAAAAAGCATGACCAAAATAGCTTTCAAAAGCTTTTGCACTAAACCCTATTGCAATACCTTGTTGCTCTGCATAATTATTAATTCCAAATGTGAAACTTGGATAACCATAAGCACATCTATTACCTGCACCAATTGCAGCGCCCATATATGCATCACAAGTATTTTGATAGCCTATTGATATTGAATAATCATGTCCTGCAAAAGATTTATATCCCATACCAAGAGAATAACTGCCTGTAGCATGTGTTTCAGTTCCCATTGCAAAAGAACCTTTATGGTATGCTCTAGCACCCATACCAATCGCATATGAATAATCACCACTTGCTATTGTTGATGATGTAGGTGTTCCTGAAGAATCAACGCCAGTACTACCTAATGCAAAACTACGTAAACCTGTAGCTTTTGCTCCTGAACCAATAGCATAACTTCCACTATCTTGTGCAGTAGCGTAATTACCAAACGAATAAGAGTTATTACCTATTGAATTTGCATGATAACCAATTGCTGTTGAACTTTCACCATAAGCCCGTGCTTCGTTACCTAATGCTTGAGAAAAATCGCCAATACTTTTACTTACATAGCCTGTTGCCCATGAGTTTTGCCCTACACTATCAGAACTTTCTACTAATACTTTACCTGATAAAAATGCTTCTTTTAACGGATACCATAACATTTGTGCTGTTGTATCTATAACATAAGCAGTATCAGCAGAGAAAACATGTAAATAATCATCTGGCGTGGTTTTATCTAACCTATATCCACCAATTGCAAAACCACCTTTGTCGTTATTTGCTTTGTTTGTATTTTCTTCTTTAATATAAATACGTACACTGTCAGGTGTAACACGCATATACTCGTTTGTTATTGATTTATCTAGACGGTAACCACCAATTGCAAAACCACCTTTATCGTTATTTGCTTTTGCAGGATCATCGTTAACATACATTCTTATACCACCATCATAAACAGCAAATACAGTTATTCCATGTTTGTTTTTTACTTCAAAAAGTGGCAATGTATCGCTTACAGCTGAATCGCCTTGTACAACAAGTTTTCCTTCAGGGTTTTCTAATCCAACACCTACATTACGTGTGTTTGTATTGTAAATATCGTTGCCGTGTGCGTTCCACAAATTGCCATACGCACCCATATATACTTGTCCACCGTCTGATAAATAAAGTGTATCGTTTGAAAAATTTAATACTTGTAATTCGTTTGTTGAACTATTATCAGCAGGAGTTTCCCATTTAACGTACGAATCTGAACCTATTTCATGTGAAGTTAATACCTGACCATTTGTTCCATGACTATTAAAATAATCTCTTATACTTCCGTAATATAAATCAAGATAATTTGCAGTGTTACTACCTAATCCTAAAATATGGGCATTTGTAATATTTTGATTATTCATATCAATATTATTACTTCCTGCATTATTTCCTTCTGTTAATACTTCTGATAATGTTTGTAACTCGTTAGTTGCATCGGCATCAGCATCATTAACATTGTCTTGTAAAGTAACTGTATTTCCTCCTGATATTGTTAAACTTGTTCCTGATACTGATAAAGTTTGTGAATCAGTTCCTGAATTATCAAGCGAACTTAAATCAACTGTTTTTGTGCCTCCTGCATCGGTAATTTGCAAATCAGTACCATTTAATGTTGCATTAGTAATTAATTCGTTTGTTGAACTTGCATCAGCATCATTAACTTCATCAGTAAAAGAGCCACCGCTATTAGAAAGAGTTACAGTATTTCCTGTTTTCGAAATTGTTTGTAACTCGTTAGTTGCATCGGCATCAGCATCATCAGGGTTGGTAATAAAACCTGAATCATTTGTTAAATCGCTTGTATTTGTTGGTATTGTAGGCTGATTTGTTAAGTTATTATAATCGCCATCAAAACCTGCCGGCAATTTAACATATCCACCATCAGATAAATATATTGTATCGTTTGATATACTTAATATTTGTATCTCATTTGTTGCATTATTATCTGCATCATCGACCTCATCAGTAAAGTTTGCTGTTATAGACCCTAAACCATTGCTTCTGCCTAATGTTAATGTTTTATTTGTTGTACCCGCAAAACTCGCACTATTTACAACACCATCTACCCCGGAGCCACCGGTTACATCATCTTCGGCAGGAGCCCATTCTGTACCATTCCATTTAAGTACCTGTCCTGATGATGGTGTGTTTGTTGATACATTTTTACCTTGTATTTTCTCTACTTTATTTAATTCAATGTTGCCTGTTACATCTCCCTGTAATGTTGGTTTGTTTGTTAAACTATTATAATCGCCATCAAAATCATCAGTAACATCCGAATCGTAATTTGATAAATCCGGAGTATTATTTAAATCGTTATAATCACCGGAAAATACGTTACCTGCGGTTTCTGCCGTTTTTGCATGTAAAGCATAAGGCACTGAATTTAATTTTGATGTACCAATATGAGTGTAATTTGTTCCTCCTGTTTCATCAAGTTCTACTTTAAGAAAGTATGAATCGGCACCCCAATCTATTGTAGTAAAATCACCACTTACAGGTGTTCCTTCTCCAATATTAAGATTTACTAAACCATAAGAGTTTGTTGTTGTTGTAAAAGTTTCGGTGTAAACTGAGTTTCCCGTTTCATTTGTTTGCAAAATGCTTAGTTGAAATCCAACCATTTGATTTGCAATTACTGTTCCTGCTCCGTCTCTAACCACCGCTTGGTATTTAAAGCTTTGTGGAGTTTGTGCTAATATTTGCGATATTGTTACAAATATTATTAGCATTGTAAAAACTAGTTTTTTCATTGTTTTATATTTTAATATTAATAAATTTGTTTTTATGTAACTACCAAAGTTAATAAATACATTAATATGATGCAAGCTATTATATAAAAATATAAAGTAAATTTATTTAACGATATGTGTTTATTATTTAACGTAGCTATGCAAAACTAGTTCCACGCATACCAATCTAATAATAAGTTTTGTCCCCACGATGTTTGCGAGTCAACACGTAAAACATTAACTCTAAACTGTGTTGTAGAAATTTGCTTTGTTGTTACTACAAACACGTCGTTATAACTTTGTCCTGTAGCTGTTCTTGCTGTACATACAACTTGAGGTGTAGAAGAAAATGAAGAAGGGAAATTTACAGTAATTACTTTAAAGTAAGTTCCTCCGGATGTAGAACCTATAGTTGCCGTGCCGTGTTGTACCTTTTGTATTGTTGAACCTGCTCCAATTTGTACACCATAAGTAGTTAATCTAAATTGAGGCACGCTCCCTCCAGAACCATTATTATAGTATTTATTATAAAACTCTAAATAGTTTGGCGACCCTGAATTATATAATATCTTAGCATATTGATTACCTAGGTCTTGAGCATCATTAAAAATAATACCTCCATTAGTTTCCCCTGTGTTTGATATTTCTATATTTGGAGAATTGCCATATATATCGAGTAATTCGCTTGGTGTAGATGTTCCTATACCAACATTCCCGTTTTTTAAAACTGTTACAGCATTATGTCTTGTAGTAGTAGAACCATTACCTATAATAAATAACGGGTCTGTATCTGACCAAAGATTTGTATTTACAGAAGCGGTTGTGTCATTAAATCTACCAAATACTACTTCGTATGCACTACGGGCAATTGTAAAATAGCCAAAAGCATAAGAATTTTCACCCCTAGCTTTAGTCCATGTACCTATACTTGTAGAGTTAGCACCTATTGCTTCAGATATACTTCCTAAAGCTAACGAATAATTAGCTTTAGCTTCGTTACTATAACCTAGTGCAATGCTATAATCTCCTATTGCTTTTGAATCTTGACCTTGTGCAAAAGAATAACTTCCACTCGCTAAACTATGTCCTAAAGAAATGGCATCTCTACCGCTTGCTGTTGAATTTTCTCCGAAAGCAAAAGAAGCTTGTCCACTTGCTGTAGTATTATCACCTCCTGAAAAAGATGAAATTCCGGAAGCTGTTGTTGACACTCCTGTAGCTGTTGCATATTGTGCTGTTGCATTCGTATTACTACCTATTGCAACAGCGTTATCAGCTTCAGCACGGCAATACTTACCAATTGCAACACCATAGTCTGCAGCACCCAAAACATAACAATGGTCTCCTATTGCAACCGAACTTATTCCGGATGATGTGTTCCCTGTTCCTAAAGAAATACTACCAGAACCATTAGAATAGCTAAAATATCCAAAACTTATAGCACTATTAGCTGTACTTCTACAACTATAACCAATAGCTGTTGATGACCAACCTTCCGCTTGAGATCTATACCCCATTGCAAGAGAATAATCGGCTGTTGCACGCGATTCGGTACCTATTGAGAATGACCCAATTGCTCCCGAAAAGGCACCCATACCAAATGCGTATGAATATTGCCCATCTGCAATAGTAGAAAAGGTTTGTGTTCCAGAAGAATCTACCCCTCTTGAGCCAACAGCAAAGCTATAATCACCATTAGCAATAGCTTCGGTACCAATAGCATAAGAACCTACAGCTGAGGTATGGGCTTGGTTACCGAAAGCATAAGAGTTAAGCCCTTCTGCATTTGCATGATAACCTATTGCTGTTGAACTTTCGCCAAATGCCCGTGCTTGGTTACCTAATGCTTGTGAAAAATCGCCAATACTTTTACTTACATAGCCTGTTGCCCATGAATTTTGCCCTACACTATCAGCACCTTCAAC
>CAMZKE010000054.1 GCA_947311115.1 uncultured Bacteroidales bacterium
GAGGATCACCTCTTCCCATCCCGAACAGAGAAGTTAAGCTCATTAGCGCCGATGGTACTGCACTCGTGGGAGAGTAGGTCGCTGCCGCTTTTTAAAGCCTTCATTATTTATTTAATGAAGGCTTTTTTTGTTTGATAAATTGTTAAAATTATGAAATTCTAATGCTTTTTGATCTCAGCATCTTTAAACATTCTTATATGACTTACACAAATTTTTCATTAATACATTGTTTTGAGATTTTCATGAAGCAGACTTTTAATCTGATATGATGAATCTCATCATCGTAATCGAACGAGCTATGATTGTTGAAAAGAACATTTAATACCGCTCAAGGGAAATGTAGTTTACTCCAAACATATTATTTAGTCTTTTGTCACGCAATTAAAAATTATACATGATGTTATCTGTATAATTATATATACATACCAAGTATATATTCATAATGACCATTTGTAAATTAGTGTTAAATAATATGTAAAGAATAAAGTATCTTTATATCTTAAAATTTAAAAAATGAAAAAAATATTTTTATCTTCACTAATAATATTTGTAGTAGTATCACAAATATTAGCACAAGCACCACAAAGTTTTAAATATCAAGCAGTGGTTAGAAACGATGCAGGAGCAGTTCTTGCAAATCAATTAGTTGGATTTCAACTAAGTATTTTAGAGGGAAATGAAACAGGAAATATTATTTACTCCGAAACATTTACAACAACCACTAACTCGTATGGATTAGTAAACTTAATTATTGGAGAAGGAACAACTGTAAGTGGCGACTTTACAATAATTGATTGGGGAGCAAACTCATATTTTCTACAAGTAGAACTTGATGAAATTGGTGGAACAAATTACTCTTTTATTGGCGTGTCAAAACTAAACTCAGTACCTTATGCATTACATGCAAAAACAGCTGATAATGTTTTTTCAGGTGATTATAATTCGTTATCAAATACACCAACAATACCCACAAATACAAGCGATTTAACAAATGATTCAGGATTTATTGCGAACCCTGATGATGCAGATGCAAGTCCAACAAACGAGTTACAAGTATTAAATTTCACTAACGATACACTTTATTTATCTGATGGAGGACAGGTTTATATGGGTGCTTATAATAATTTATGGTCATCACATGGTAACGATATTTATAACAATAATAATGGTTATGTTGGTGTTGGAACAGATTCTCCTACCGGAAAATTTGTTGTAAAAGGAGACTCTTTAAATTTAGATACCGCATTATTTGAAGTGCGAAATGCTGCCGGACAAGTAATTTTTGCTGTTTATGATGGCGGTGTTAGAATTTGGGTTGACAATACAATAAATAAAGGAAACAATGATAAAGGGGGGTTTGCAATTGGTGGTTATAGGTTAGATAAAACCGAAACCCATGATTTATTTCGAATTACGCCAGACAGTGCCCGTGTTTATTACGATAATGAGAATACAGGAACAGGTTTATCTGGTGGTTTTGCTATAGAGAGTTTTGAAGGTACAGGAGGCACTGATGCAGGGGGAACAATGCATCTTTCAGAAGATAATTATTTTATAGGGCAACATTCAGGAGAAAATATTACTACAGGAATGTATAACTCAACTTTTGGTTATAAAACGGGTCAATTATTAACTAGTGCACAGAAAAATGTGTTTATTGGTTATATGGCTGGAGACTCTACCACAACAGGAAATTCAAATAACTTTATAGGTTCAGGTGCTGGTATTAAGAATGATATTGGTCATGATAATAATTTTATAGGAACAGGAGCAGGCTCTGGAAATTTAAGTGGCTGGGCAAATACATTTATTGGGACACAAACTGGTGAATCTAATACAATTGGTAATTTCAATAATTTTATTGGTCGAATTGCTGGACAGAGTAATACAACAGGTACATCAAATAACTTTATGGGTGATGCTGCTGGACAAAGTAATACCACAGGTAGTAAAAATGTATTTATTGGCGATTATACAGGTAGATTAAATACAACAGGTACTAATAATGTTTTTTTAGGAACTGAAGCGGGTTATTCAAATACAACAGGAAAAACAAATGTTTATATTGGAAATGGTTCTGGTTATAATACAGGAACAGGAGAATTTAATGTTTATATTGGAGATTCATCAGGTTTTAATAATGATGGTATTGCGAACGTAATTATTGGTAAAGATGCTGGTAAATCAGCTACTACTTGGAATAGTGTTTTTGTTGGTCGTTCAGCGGGTGAATATTGTACTGCACATAATAATATTCTTATTGGTAATAGTGCAGGACAACAAGCGCAAAGTCAAAATAATATAATGATAGGAACTATTGCAGGTAATGCAAATACCCTTGGAGGGAATGTATTAATTGGAAACAGCGTACTTGGTGGAGAATACCCAATATCTGGAGCACAAAATGTTGCAAATTCTGTTATTATTGGAGAAAAAGCAGGCCAGTTAGCAACAGGAACCAACCAAATATTTATAGGATATAACGCTGGTAAAAATGCTACAGGAGATAATAAACTTTATATAGAAAATTCAGATTCAAATACTCCATTAATTTACGGAGAGTTTGATAACGATATAGTGAAGGTAAATGGTAAGTTGGGTGTTGGAATTGCCGGCTCTCCAACTCATAAAGTACATGTAGAAGATATAACTCCTATGAATGATGCTGCTGCTATTTATGGAAAACATGCAGTATCTGATTGGTACGGAATAGGAGTTGAAGGGGAAGGAAACTACATAGGAATAAGAGGTACTGTAACATCTAACAGTACTTATCCAACCTATGGTGGCTTTTTCACAAGTAATAATACAGGTACTTCAAGAGCATATGGTGTAAATGTTGAAGCAACTTCTAATTCGGGTAATGCTTATGGTATTTATGCAAAAGCAACAACAACTTCAGGAACTGCTTATGCTGGTTATTTTTATGGTAATGTACATATTAGCGGTACATTATCTAAATCTAATGGTACTTTTAAAATTGACCATCCAGCAGACCCTGAGAACAAATATTTAATTCACTCGTTTGTTGAAAGTCCTGAAATGAAAAATGTTTATGATGGTACTGTGGTTTTAGATAATGATGGAAAAGCAATTGTAAAGTTACCATCATACTTTGGAATATTAAATGAAAATTTTAGATATTTACTTACTGCAATTGGTGCACCTGCACCAAACATTTATATAGCAACTGAAATTGTAAACAATCAGTTTGAGATAGCAGGAGGAACAGCAGGACAAAAAATATCGTGGCAAGTAACCGGAGTAAGAAAAGACCCATTTGCGAAGCAACATCCTATTATTCCTGAACAAGAAAAAAGTGCTAATGATAAAGGTAAATATTTAAATCCGGAACTTTATGGACAGCCTCAATCAAAAGGAATAGGATATTTTGAAAGGAAATAAAATTATATAACAAAGAATCTAAAAGAGGCTGTTAACTTTCAGCCTCTTTTTTTGGTGAAGTTTTTGTTATCTTTACCAAAAAAATGAAACTTTTAATACTATTTGTAATAATAATTAATTCAATAATTTCTTTTTCTCAAGAAGAAAACGATGATTATTTTAATGAAAATCACTTACGTTACGAAGATTATATTTATAAAGATAGTATAAAAGCTGTTGTACTTCATCGAGAGGGCTGGGAATTGTCATACCCGGCACTTAACATAAATTCAAACGAAAGATTAGTCCTTTCTTTCGATGAAATTTCGAACGATACAAAAGATTATTATTTTAAACTTATTCATTGCACTTACGATTGGAAACCATCTGATTTAATGCTAATGGAATATATTAATGGTGTAACAGAAGACCATATTTCTGATTATAAATTCTCTTTTAATACAGTTGTAGATTATACTCATTACGAGTTGCGTTTTCCAAGCGAAGATATGCAAATAACTAAATCTGGAAATTATATTTTACTTGTTTATGAAGATGGTGATATGGAAAATATTGTTTTAACAAAACGTTTTTTTGTTTACGAGCCTTTAACATCGATAAATGCAAGGGTAGAACGTTCATCAAATTTAAATTTAATAAAATCGCACCAAGAGGTCAACTTTATTGTAAATACCAACCAATTGCAAATAAACGACCCTTATAGCGAAATAAAACCGGTAATTATTCAAAATGGTTTTTGGAATACTAGAGTAGCAGATTTTCAGCCAAATATGGTAAAAGACCATGAGGTTATATATAATTTTAACGAAAAATGCCTTTTTACGGGAGGAAGCGAGTTTAGACATTTCGACTCAAAAGATTTAAAATATCAAAATCAGCAAGTACGTGAAATAATTTTTGAACCTCCTTTTTATCATTTTAAATTATATGATGATGAAGAACGTCGTTTTAAAATATATAATAATGATGATGATATTAACGGTAAATTTTTGATAAAAGCAAATTATCGTACAAATAGTAGCATTGAGGCAGATTATGTTCATGCTTATTTTACTCTTCCGGTTGATGCCCCAATTACCAATGGTAATATATATATTTATGGGTATTTAACTAATGAGCAGTTTAAGAAAGAATATAGAATGACCTATAATTATAAATTAAAAGCATATCAATTACGTTTAATGCTTAAGCAGGGTTATTACAATTACGAATATGTATTACTTAAAGACGGTGAAACAAAAGCTGATGCTACATATATTGAGGGTTCGCATTATGAAACAGAAAATGATTATTTAATTTTAATATACTATCACGGTTTTACATCTGATTATGATAGACTTGTTGGTTATACAGTTGTAAATAGTGTAAATAGATAATTTTTTAAAAGAATAAAATCACCTGCTATTTAATAACAAAGAAGCTCGGAAATAAATTCCCGAGCTTCTCTTTTTTATTTATATGTTGTATTATCACCCACAACCGCCTTCAACTTCTTTTTTCTTTCTTCTAACAATTTTTTTCTTAGTTTTAGGTTTGTCATTATTAACACCGGGTTTGCCGGTATTAACTTTTTTATCGGAAGGAGCTTCTCCGGTAATTAAAGGAAAATCGTTTAATTTATCAGCAGCTTTAAATCCGTGCCAATGTTCCCTTGATACTAAAACATCGTGCATAAAGCTGTTTGCTCCAAAGCCAAGAGTAAATGCATTATATCCTAAAAGACGTAAATAAGCAATAGTAAATGCAGCATTTTGTCCTGTAAAACAATACACTAAAATTTTCTTATCAACTGGCAGTGTTTTTAAAAATGTTGTGTCGTTTAAATCATACTTAGGTGTATATTGAGTAGCACCCGGTATATGACCTTTTTCATATTTATCTTTTGGCCAATAGTTAACAATATAAAAACTAGAATCAGTAAAGGCTCTCTCTGCGTTAATTTTAAGTTTACTAAATGGAGTATTTAATACAGTTTTTACACGAGCATGAAGGATTTCAGCACCGCAATGTTCACCTGTTTTAATTTCAGGATATGCAGTTTTTTCACCTTTTGGGTTAAATTGTGTTTCTAATTTGTTTGCATATTTATTAGATACGCCTTTACTCCATTTGTCTAGTTTTCTATTCCACGAACTCATACCATATTTCATAGCATAAACATTACTATAACCCATTAATCGTAATGCACTAGTTACGTAACTTGCTGATTGGCCAGTATGGCATGCAATAACAATTTTATCATATACAACCGGCGAAACATTTTTATCAAGAAAATCAATAATTTCGCTTGCTTTTACATTTACAGCACCGTTAATATGACCTGCAACATATTCTTCGTGGCTACGAATATCAATTACATAATAGTTTGATAGATTATCGTAAACATCGCCAGCAGACACCATATTTGGTACTCCTTTTGTGTTTATATAATCGCCAGAATTATTAATGTACCTTAATAATACTTTAATTTCCGGTTCTTTTATTGTATCTTCTTGAACAGTTTTAATGTTCAATCCAGGATTGTAATACCTCTCACAACTAGTGAAAACTACAGCTGTAAAAACTATTAACGAGAATATTATACTTTTATAATTCATCTTTGTTTTATTTAAATAATTAATTTAAATCTGGACATTCCTCATCAAAGTCTTTTATAACTTTATTTGGATTTATATCAATAACTTTAGGTTTAGAAATGCTATCGTTAGTAGGTTTGTTTGTACCTGCAACTAATCGAATAAAGTCGTATCTAGGTTTTTCATCATTGTAAATGCCGGTTTTAATACCATAAGAATCTACTATATAGTTATTAATAAAATCGAAACCTCCTAGTGCAACTTTAATGTTTTTAAAATTTAGTTGCTTAAGCATCATGTATATATCAATAGCTTGATAAGCTTCATAGCTGTATAATACATTAATTTTTTTATCCTGATTTATTATGTCGTAATATTCATCATCTAAAATATCTTTAGCGGGTACGTTTATTGCACCTTCTAAATGATTAATGGCGAAATCGTGAGGTGTACGTATATCAATTAATTGATATTTGTCTACTTTTTTACATAATAAAATATTTGCTATTTTTTCTGATGGATAAATATCTGTTTTATTAAGATAAGCTGTTAATGCATCTTCAGGAGAAATAACATATTTCTTACTATTATCAACTCCACAACTAACCATTAAAACGGCTATTGATAGAATTAGTATTTTATTTATTATTTTCATTTTCTTAAGTTTATAAAGTTAATTATTAATTAATAATTATCAATTACTAATTATCACCCACAGCCCCCTTCAACTTCTTTCTTTTTGCGTCTTACAACTTTCTTCTTTGTTTTTGGAGCACTTCCGCCATCATCAGCTTCTATAGTTTTTCCTCCAAAGTATTCGCTTGCACCTCTTCTGTATTGGTACATTTCATCATCAATTCTATCCCAAATAACTGATTTATCATTAGGCTGTAAAATATTTTCTACCCAACTATTTAGTCCACCTTTCATTACGTAAACATTCTCATATCCTAATCTTGTAGCAAGAATCCAAGCTACATCGGCATCAGAGGTACCGTTAGAAAATAAAACTGTTTTATAAACATCTTGGTCTAAATAATCAAGATTTTCTTGCTTTAAAAAGTCGGCAATAGGTATATTTATTGCTCCTTTAAGAGTAAATTTGTTATAAAATATTTCTGACCTTACATCAATTAACTGTAATGAAGGATCGCCTGAAATAATCATTCCTGCAACTTCCTCAGGTGTAAAATACCTTGTTTGCTGAATAATTTTTTTGTTCAATAAGTCTGGAGAAATTTCGTTAGTTTCAGATGTTTTAACTGTTGTAAATGCAATAAACAACCCTAAAATAACTAAAACTACTACTCCAAAAAGATTTTTTCCGTTCATAATAATATTTTAATATTCAACATCTTTTATATTGTACACTTTTTTTATCTTATCTACTAGCCAAAATGCAAATAAACCAAATGCAATAAACGCTAAAACGGCTACTCCTTCGTTTAAACCGATAAGTTCGCCAATTTTAACTTTGCCTAATTTGCCAGATGCTCGTAAAGTTTCCCAAAGAGGTTCGTAGGTAAAGCTATAGAAGAAAATACCGATAATTATACCTCCCATAAATGCAAGTGCGTCAAGCTTACCTGTAGCTGCGGCACAAACACTTGTACCGGGACAAAATCCACCGGTTACAAAACCAAGTCCCATTATTATACCACCAACAATTGTTGGCCATGTATATGTTGTAGGCATCCAAACCATTTCAAAATCAAAAATTCCAAAAAAGTTTAAAAATAATAAGCCTAAAGCGGCTGTAATTGCAGCAGTAAAAAACACTTTTATTACTACAAAATCGTATCCATAGAATACACCTGCTAGTTTTCTAGATGTTGAGAAACCTGCTCTTTCAAGTACCCAACCAAAAGCAATTCCTATAAAAAGAGCTGCTAAAAAATTCCATTCACTACTTTGTTCAAAAATTGGTGCCATATCTTTATATTTTTAAATCCATAATTTTCTAAAAAACCAAGCAAATAAATAGCCAGAGCCAAATATTGCTGCTACTGATAAGAACCCTGAAACAGACATAACTGCCATACCGCTAAGTCCTGCTCCTGATGTACATCCTCTACCAAGTTGAGAGCCTATACCAAATAATGCCCCACCAATAATAGCAAAAATTATTCTTGTTCTTGATGTAATGTTTGGCGAATGTTCTATCTTAAGTTTTAATCTGCCTGCAAAAGCACCTGAAATAGCACCTCCTAACAATACTCCTAATACTTCAAATATTAGCCAAGTTTTTATTGGGCTATGTTCTGATTCTACAGCTGATTTAAAATAGTGAGAATTTGCAGAATATTCAGGAGCGACATTAACAACTGTTGTTTTAACAATGTCTTTAAATGCACCACTACCACCTAAACCTTCGCCACTAAAAAAGAAAGCTGCCATTATCACAAACCCTAGGATTACACCTGCAAGGTAAGGATTCATATATTTTTTACTTTTATCTTCCATTTTTACATATTTTAATATAAGAATCTAGTTATTTGCCCTGCATCAACCATTATAAAGCGGAATAATGCTCCACCAAATAGTATAAAAAATGCAGGAATTGAAATAGGGATTTTATATCCGTAAAGTTCCATTATTTCCATAATTGCAGGGAATATAAGTCCTAAGAATACAAAGAAACCCCAGAAAATGGCAGTAAATTCGCCACCTAAGAATAGGGCTGCTGCTTCTTGTTGTACTTGGCTACTTGCAAGAAATCCCATAAACATATGTACAATAAAGAATAACTCTACACCTATTAAAAGTAAATCTATTTTGCTAAAAGTAATTTTCTCATAATGATCTCTTGCCATCCACATAATTGCTGCAGCACCAGTTGAAAGTCCTGATACTAAGAACAGAGGTCCAAGTATTGATGTATTCCAAAGTGGGCGTGCATTAAATGCTGATAATAAAATACCGGTATAAACTCCAAGTACAATTGATAAAACAATATTTATTATCGCTATAGGTTTACGCATTTTAATTGATAATTCATAAACCCATTCGATAACCCAATATCTTTTTATCATTTTTATTATCCAAGTAATAAGATTATAAGGCATTCTAAATTTATATTTTGCGAAATACTCTTGTATATCTTTAATATAACTTAGTGGCCAAAGCATTGACAATGGCATTACTGCACCTAAAGTCCATGCTCCCCAACTCATTGGAGAATCTAACCGAATAGTTGTATATAATTGCCAGAAATAAGCAGGATGACGTAAGTCAAGTAATAAAGCAATTAGTCCTAACACTATAACTATTGGGGCTAAAAAAGGTGCTACTTTAACGGCAACCGGAAATTTATCTTCTTTTCCTTTCAAATAGAAATACGAAGCAAAGAAAATAAGACCAGCAGCTAAACCACCTACAAATAAATATAGTGGTATTTGCCAGTGCCATATATGAAGAACGGGATCAATAAATGGTATATCACGTCCGCTAACAAATAATTCTTCTTTCATTTTAATTATTTTATGTTTTATATTAAGAAGTAAACTTGAGGTTTTGTACCTGCTTCAGGAGCATTTACTTTCCATTTTCTTTCACGTAATAGTATAGATACCGGCGAATTTGGATCGTCTAAGTCGCCAAAAGCTAAACTCTTTGTAGGACATACCGAAACGCAAGCTGTATCCTGACCTTTTGCAACACGATGGTCGCAGAATGTACATTTATCAACATATCCATCAGGGTGAAAATAACGAGCATCGTAAGGGCAAGCCTGAATACAAGCACCACAACCAATACACTCAGAATGTGTTACTTTTACAATTCCACCTTCTATTACGTGGCTTGCTCCTGTTGGACAAGTTCTTACGCAAGGAGTGTTATCGCAATGATTACATCTTTCTGAACGTATTTCTAATTCCAAATTTGGATAAGTACCATCAACATTTTCAACAATCCAATCTCTACAAAACCCTAGAGGTACATTGTTTTCTGTTTGACAAGCTACTACACAGTCTGAACACCCAACACATTTCTTGATGTCCATTGTCATTGCATATCTCATGATTCAACCTCCTCTTTTGTATGTGGATTTTCTGTTAAGAATGTAACAAAATTTTCTCTCATTCCTGTTCCTCCCATAATTGGGTCTATTTTTACGGTTGTAATTAATTCGGAATCATCGATTCCTTTTCCTGCACAAGTTAATTTTCCTGTAGGGCTATTTTTTCTCCCCCAACCATGAACAACATATACCGAATCGTGTCTAATTCTTTCTGTTACTCTTACTTTTATTGGGAACGATGATTTTACTCCATCTTGATTCTCTAACCATACTTCTTGGTTGTTTTCTAAGCCCCAAATTTTAGCAACCTTAGGGTTAACCCATACTTTATTTTCATCCATTAAATCGGATAAATTAGGGTTGTTTGATGTACGACCAAATGTATGCATAGGAGCTCTACCATAAATTAACCTATAATAATTATCAGCAGGTTGAGCATGCTCTGTATATTTAGGAAGTGGGTCGTAACCTTTTGCCTCTAAATCTAAAGCGTATAATTCTATTTTACCGGTATCGGTATTAAAGAAATATTCCTCACCATCAGCTAAATATAAATCTTTTTCTTTGTCAAAAGTTTTTACTCCAATTTTTTGCATTTCTTTAAGCGATGTTCCCATCTGCTTAAATTTCCAATCTAATTGTTCTTCAACATTATCCCATGCAAAATACTTTTCAAGACCTAGTCTGTTGGCTAATTCTTTTGCCATCCACCAACCTGGTTTAGATTCCCAACGTGGTTTAGCCGCCGGCATACGTAATGCAATATTCGGAAATCTATTTTGACTACTTCTAATATCATCATATCTTTCTAAGTATGTACATTCTGGAAGCACAACGTCAGCATAACCGGTAATTTCAGCAGGCATTGTATCAACAACTACCATTAATTCGAGATTTTCGATAGCTTTTAGAGTTTGTTTTTTGTCAGGTACAGTAGATAATAAATTTGTACCAACAACAAACCAACCTTTTATTTTATGCTCGCTTTTATTATTAGGAAGCGATGCTTTAATTAAATCGTTAGATATTCCTGTTCCTGCACTTTTATATGTAGGACGTGTAATGTCTTTCCATGTCCAATGTGGGTGAGGGTAAGCAGGTGAAGGGAAATGAGGTACTTTTTTCTTTTCAGGGAAATACCATCCTCCTTTTTTACCATACGAACCAAGTAATGCATTTAATATAGCAATTGTTCGTGTACGCTGTGTATCATCACCATACCATGTTGTATGACGACCAGGATGAACAATAACGGCAGGTGATGCTTTTGCCATTTCGTAAGCTGAGTTACGAATATCTTCCGGCTTTATATCTGTTTTAGTATATGCCCACTCAGGAGTGAAGTTTTTTACATGAGCTTTCAACTCATCAAAACCAAAAGCATATTGCTCAATATATTTTTTATCGTATAAATCCTCGTAAATTAATACATGTATCCATGATAAAAGTAAAGCAATATCAGTAGCCGGTTTAATTGGTAACCAATATTTAGATTTGCTAGCAACGGTTGAAAAACGTGGGTCAACTGTTATAATAGATGCTCCTCTATCAATTGCTTCAGAAACCTCTTGCACATATCCGTTATGCATATTTTCACCAACATGGTTACCTATTAATACAAGGCATTTTGTATTCTTAACATCAGTAGGTTCCGGTGAGCTAATACCTGCACCATAAGTAGCAACAAAACCTGCTTCTCTAGGTCCAAGACATTGTGCATACGATGGTTTGGCAATATTTTTAGTGCCATAAGCCTTCATTAAATGCTTAAAGTAAGAACCGCTACTAGCATGATATAATAATGCCATGCTTTCAGGTCCGTGCTCTTTTGCAATACCTTTCATTTTATCGGCTATAAAATCTAGAGCTACCTCCCAAGATACCTCTTTAAATTTATTTTCACCGTTTTCTATAACTCTAAGTAATGGTTTTTTCAGTCTGTCGTTATCGTTGTACATACCTACTCCGCCAGTTCCACGTGGACAAAAACGACCGTTTGAATGCGGGTCATTTTCATTACCTATAATTTTTTGAATTTCTCCTTTATCGTTTAGATATGTAAAACCCGCACATTTCCAAAAACATACTTCACAAAAAGTAGGAAATCGTTTAGCTTTTGACTCATCTAAAGGCTTGTGTTCTTTTGGAAGAAATCCAGGAACCCAATTCATCACTGGGTTTGCTAGTGCTAATCCACCAGCTCCGAGTGCTGAAATCTTGATAAAATCTCTACGAGATGTTTTTTTTCCGCCCATATTAATATAAACATTGATATATATCAGCAAATTTAGATATAAATATCATAGAGAGGAAATTTTCACGGCTTTTCAAATAATTTGTAGGCATTCTAAACAATAAATTAATTGGGTTGGTTTATAAGTAGTTACATGTTTATTTTACTAAATATGTAGATTTTAACATATATGCTTTACAGCAGGCAGAGCTTTTTTATATAAATATTAACGGACTTTTTGGTCTTTTTATATAAATAAATAGATATTTATCTAGCTTTTAAATTGAAAATTTTAAAATAAGATTGTGAATCTATAAAATATATTGTTTTAAACAAGTGTTTTTTTAAGAAAATATAGCTTTTAAATATTGAAATAATATGTATAATAAAATTTAGTTTGTACATAAATTAATACAACAATATTGTTTAAATCAATGTAAATATTGATATATATCAATATTATTAATCTAATTATTAATACATGAAATATTTGTGCATATTTATAAATAATTTGTACAAATTCTAAACAATGCTATGTGTAATCATAAAATCAATGACTTGTGTGCAAATTAAGAGGGAGTGCATTAATAAAATATTATAATGCTTTTTATAGTTAATACTAAATTGTAAGAGGTATTAATATTAATGTGATTAAAGCCCTTAATTGTTTATCTACTTAGCTGTTTTAAAGCAGAATAGTTAAGAATCTCGATGTTTTTACCAGTTAATTTAATATATTTTTTCTCATTAAATTCTTTTAATAGTCTAACTACATTTTCTGTTGCCATATTTGTAATATCAGATAAATCTTTTCGAGAAATGCCTAAGGTAAATTTATGACTCTTATAAATATCATCAGCAAAACATAGTAAAGCTTCGGCTAACCTGCCGTTTAAATGCTTGTGAGATATGCAATAAAGCTTCTTTAATATTTTTTCAATTGTTGTGTTTAAGGTTGATATAACTTGCCTATTAAAATATTGGTTTGTTTGCATTATTTCATTAATAACATCCATACTAATTTCACATAAAACAACATTTTCAATGGCTGTGGCCGAAAACATATAATGTTTTGTATGGTTTAAAGAAGTTAGACCTAACACTTTACCTTCGCCACCTATTTCAATTATTAAGTTTCTATCTGTGTTTTCAAGATATATTTTTACCAAACCTTTTTTAATAAAATATATATTAGATGCAAATCCGTGTTGTTTAATTATAGTCTCGTCTTTTTTATATGAAATTTCGACTTTGTTTTCAGTAATACGTGCAAGCTCGTCGCCTGTTAACTCTTTAAAACAAACTGATTTATTATTGCAAAATAAACAATTCGCTTGGTTGTTTGTCATTATACTATAATTAAAATGAAATGGCAAAAATAATAATTTTTAATTAATACTTTTGATTATAATCAATTATTTACCGAATTGTTATCAATTTAATATTTACATACCCTAACTGCTATTAAGCATTTAATAAAAGCGATTACATAAGTAATTTTGGACAGTTAAAAAATAAGATTAAAGATATGAGAACTTTTTTTAAATTACTACCATCACTTATTATTCCAATACTTTTGGTTTTCGGTGTGATAATATTTTATAATCCGGTTGACAGCGGACAAACAAAAGTGTCGAAATTAAAAATAAGAAAGTACGATAAAACTGTAGATCACTCAAAATTTGCAATATTGCAACAAAAATTTGAAGACCCTCAGGACTTAACACAAGCATGTTTAAGTTGTCATAACAAACGTGGAAGTGAGTTTATGAAAACTGCTCACTGGCAATGGGCAAGTGCCGATACCTTAGCTGATGGTACAGTTGAGCATTTAGGTAAAAAGAATGTACTAAATAATTTTTGTGTTGGTATTAACAGTAACGAAGCGTTATGTTCTAAATGTCATGCAGGATATGGTTGGTACGACAAAGAATTTGATCATTCTGATGAAAATAATATAGACTGTATTGTATGTCATGATAATACAGGAACTTACCAAAAATCAGCGGGAACAGGTGGTTACCCATCACCTAAAGTAGATATGGTTGATATTGCTAAAAATGTTGGGCCTACTAAAGACAAAAACTGTTTAAATTGTCATGGTAAAGGCGGTGGAGGAAATAATGTAAAGCATGGCGATTTAGAAATGGCACAAGCTGACCCTGAGGTTTGCACAAAAGATGTGGATATACACATGGCCAAAGATGGTGCTAATTTAAATTGTTCGCAATGTCATATTACAGTTCATCATAACATACAAGGAAAAGGACCTATGACTAATGCCAACGATATTGCTTCAAGTGATGATAGAGCAACATGTACACAATGTCATACAACAAAACCACATAAAAATACTACTTTAAACGACCATTACAGCAAAGTTGCTTGTCAAACTTGCCATATTAGTACTTATGCTAAAGTAAATCATACAAAGACATATTGGGATTGGTCAACTGCCGGAAAAATGAAGGATGGAAAACCATACGAAGAGTGGAACGAAGATAAAACAGAAGAATATAGTACAAAGCACGGAACTGCTCATTTTGGTACAAATTTAAAGCCGGAATATAGATGGTGGAATGGCATTGCAGATAAAACCACTTTAGATACAAAAATTAGTACAGATACTGTAGATTTAAATCCACTTCATGGAAATTATAATGATGCAAATAGTAAAATATATCCTTTTAAAATTATGAGAGGAAAACAGCCATACGATATTAAGAATATGACATTTGTTCAATTTAAAACTTTTGGACCGAAAGGTTCTGGTGCATATTGGGCAGATTTTGATTGGCAAAAATCTATACGTACAGGCATGGATTATGTTGGTTATCCTTATAGTGGTAAAATGGATTTTATAAGTACAAGGTCTTATTGGCCATTAAATCACATGGTCTCAGAATCTAGCAAGGCTTTAACTTGTACAGAGTGTCATAGTCATAGCGGTAGATTAGAAAATCTAACAGGTTTTTATTTGCCAGGTAGAGATGTAAATACATTATTTGATTGGGGAGGCAAATTATTTGTTATTTTTTCAATAATTGGTGTTGCAATACATACAACAATGAGAATACTTGCAAAAAAGAAGAATTATAAATAGTAATGTAAACTAATATAACAATGAAAAAAGTATATATATATAATAAATATAATAGATTTTGGCACTGGACACAAGCCGGTTTAATTATATTTTTGGCACTTACCGGAATGGAGGTTCATGGAGCATATGAAATGTTTGGTTATGAAAAAGCTGTATATTTTCATAATAATGCAGCTTGGGCATTAATAATTTTAATTATTTTCACAGTATTCTGGGATTTCTCTATTGGTGAATGGAAACAATATATTCCTACATTAAATTTTATGAAAGAGCAAATAAACTATTATATTGTAGGTATATTTCATAAAGCTGAACACCCAACACACAAAACAAAATACACAAAATTTAATCCTTTGCAAAGAATGACATATTTGGGGCTTAAAATGCTTATTATTCCTGTAATGATTGGTTCCGGGTTACTTTATTTTTATTTTTTCAGTAATCTACATAAGGGGTACAATATGTCGTTAGACTGGATTGCTTATTTACATACTTTTGGTGCTTTTATACTTGTAGGATTTGTAATTATTCATGTATATTTAACAACTACAGGGCATACCGTAACCTCAAGTATTTCGGCTATGATAACCGGTTGGGAAGTAATGAGCGATGAAGATGCGAAATATGCTATTGAAGAAGGATTACAAGTTAAAATTGCTGAAATGAAATCGGAATTAATGACAGACGAAAGTAGAACAGCATTATTAGATAAAGCTCTGCAACAAGTAGAACAAAAATATGGTTTAACTCATGATTCAAATTTACAATCGGCACTAAAACATACTGGTGTAGGATACTTTAGAATAAACAAAGAAGGGATTTACGAAGAGGTTAACGAGGGTTGGCTAAACATATACAAATGTACTACTTTAGAAATGATTATTGGCAAGCCTTATGGGCTTAATCGTTCGCCTGAAGATAAAGCAATTGTAGATGATATTTTTAATAAAGTTATTAAAAAAGGACAAACTGTTACAGACGGAAACCTAAAACGTGTATGTAAAGATGGTACTATTGGTTATCATAATTTAGCTGCATCGCCTATTAGAAACGAAAAAGGCGAGATTATTGCAATGGAGGGCTTTATTATTGATACTACAGATAAACAATAAAGACTAAAAAATAATTCTATATAATTTAAAATGACTGTCATTTTGTGGCAGTCATTTTTTTGTTGGCTTATTTTACATAACCCGCATTATTCATACGTTTTTCTTTTTCTTAGACAAGGCGTCGAACCATGCTGCTGTATATGAATACTGCAAATGGTTTGCAACGAAGTATAAGGAAAAGAAAAA
>CAMZKE010000055.1 GCA_947311115.1 uncultured Bacteroidales bacterium
AATTATTTAGTTTTTAGCAAATTTATTGTCAGCGGTGGCTTTTTGTTTACTTTTCAGCTAATGGAAAAGTAAAAGCCTGTCTAGCTTGAAGACATATAATGCAAATTATTGGCATTTTGGAACCTTACACAAAACTACAGTAAAGATTTAATAGTCTGTAAATAAATCACTTATCATAGTATTAAATGCCATGTATAATATGTTAAATCACTAATATAAAGCACATTAATTATAAGTGCGAAACTTCAGTTATATCAATATAATTACAAATATTTACTAGCTCTACCTAAATACTTATAACTAAATTTATAGCCAAGTTTAAAGCCAATATAAAAATTATTTATCCCAATTTTAGTAGGTTTAAAATACACTAAGTCGTTGTCGTAAGCAAATGTAAACGATGCTATAAATCGGTTACTATTGTAACCTGTAGATGTTTTGATCTCTAAAGAAGGATAAATTTTAGTGTAATTTTTAGTTGTAATATTATCTGAAATTTTATTTCTGTTAACAGAAGCCCCTATAAAACTCATTACTGTAGCATAAAATTTATGATATATAATTGTTCCGGCAATACCGGCACCTGTTTTAAAAGCCAACACATTTATATTTCTGTAAACATTTTTTATACTCGATGAATCAATAATTTCAAATTCACCTTTTATATCAATATAATTAACCCCACCAACAATAAGTGGTGTTATAGCAGATTTTTTTTGAATATTATAATTTTTAAAATTTGCATCATAGTTATATCTTTTTGATGAAAAATAATAAATTAATCCGCTCATTTGTTGAATATGTACATTCTTACTAATTGTGTATTCTGCTTTATCACTATCTTGTGTAGATATGTAAACATCTTTTTCAAAACCATTATAATTTCTATAACGAAACTCACCATAAAATTTTTTTGCAGAGTATCCTCCTATAAAACTAAATGATTTTGTATTTTTAAGTTCAGGGATATTAGAGTAGGGCAGTAAAAATGATATTGAAAAACCAATTCTATAAAACGAAACCCCAACTCCTAAATATAGATTGTTTTTTGATGAGTATGTTTGTTCAACTTCTTTATATGCAGTATCATTATCAAAAATTACATTATTTATTCTATATCTCGATTTATACATTTCATAAATAGGAGTAATTGTAAACTTTCTACGAGTAATATGTACATAGTTAGTATCAAACTGAGCTGAAGCCAAGTTTGAAAAAATTATTAAGAAGAGTATTGTTATAGTTGTTTTCATTAAAAAAGGCTATTCAAAATAAAATGAATAGCCTTGCAAAGTTATAATATTTTAGAAAAATTAATAAGCAAAAAGCTTAAAATTTTTCATCATTTCGTTTACCTCTTTACCTACTTGTTCAATAGTAGCTTCATCGTCAATATTTGATATAATTCTATCAACAAATTCAACAATTTTAGGCATGTCAGCCTCTTTCATTCCGCGAGTTGTAATTGCAGGAGTACCAACACGTAAGCCAGATGTTGAGAATGGCGAACGATGGTCGAAAGGAACCATGTTTTTGTTTATTGTTATATGAGCTCGTACAAGGGTGTTTTCAACTTTTTTTCCTGTAATATCAGGAAATTTAGTACGTAAATCTATAAGCATTGAATGATTATCAGTTCCACCTGAAACTACTTTATATCCTCGTTTTATAAATTCTTCCGCCATTACTTTAGCATTTTTTTGCATCTGTGCAGCATACTCACCGTAACTATCGGTTAAACACTCGCCAAAAGCGACTGCTTTACTTGCAATCACATGCTCTAAAGGTCCACCTTGTTGACCCGGGAAAACGGCAAAATCTAGTACTGCCGACATCATTTTATCTTCGCCCTTAGGTGTTTTATAACCAAATGGATTTACAAAGTCTTTACCCATCATAATTACACCACCACGAGGTCCACGAAGAGTTTTGTGTGTTGTACTGGTAACAATATGACAATATGGTAATGGGTTTGATAATAATCCTTTTGCAATTAATCCTGCCGGGTGAGCAATGTCTGCCATTAAAATAGCACCTACTTTATCAGCTATCTCACGCATACGAGGAAAATCCCAATCTCTTGAGTAAGCAGAGGCTCCAGCAACAATCATTTTAGGTTTGCATTCTAATGCAATTTTTTCCATTTCGTCGTAATCAACCATGCCTGTTTCTTCATTTACATGATATGGAACGGGATTATAGTTAATGCCTGATAAGTTTACTGGAGAACCATGCGAAAGATGTCCACCATGAGCTAAGTCTAAACCCATAAAAGTATCGCCCGGCTTTAAAACTGCAAAAAATACAGCCGCATTCGCCGATGCTCCTGAGTGTGGTTGAACATTTGCATATTCTGCACCAAAAAGTTCTTTTAATCTATCAATAGCAATTTGCTCGCTTTGGTCAACAATTTGGCAACCGCCATAATATCTTTTGCCAGGGTAACCTTCGGCATATTTGTTTGTCATTACCGAACCCATTGCTTCTAAAACTTGCTTGCTTACAAAATTTTCTGATGCAATTAATTCTATACCAGTCAACTGTCGTTGATGTTCTTGTTCTATTAAATCAAATATTTGAGTGTCTTTTTGCATAGTAATTAAATTTTTGTATTATAATTCTCAAAGATATTCATTAAAAGAATGAATTGAAATGTTTTGCCTGTAATTAAGACAGATTATAAATAATCGACTGTTATAAATCATCAAAAAATATCAAAACAAATTATTATCTTTGAAGCTGTAAAATTAAAATTTTAATATTATGGCTATAATTAAACCATTTAAAGGTTTTAGACCTATAAAAGAGAATGTTAACAAAATAGCATCTCGTCCATACGATGTATTAAACTCAGCAGAAGCAAGAGTTGAAGTAGAAGGAAATCCTTATTCGTTTTTACATGTTGTAAAACCGGAGGTTGATTTGCCTGAAGATGTTGATTTACACTCTGATGTAGTTTATAATAAAGCAAAAGAAAATTTTAACAAACTGGTTAATGATGGTCAGTTTCTTCAAGACGAAAAGCCTTGTTATTATGTATATGCACAAACAATGTTTGGTAAAACACAATATGGTATTGTTGGTGGTGCTGCTGTTGAAGATTATATGAATGGTATAATTAAAAAACACGAACTTACTCGTCCTGATAAGGAAGAAGATAGAATGAATCATGTACGCGTTGCAAATATTAATGCAGAACCTGTGTTTTTTGCTTATGAAGATAATGCTAAATTAGATGAGATAGTTTCTGCTACAGTGAAAAATGAAGCTGAATATGATTTTACTACTGAAGATAATGTTGGCCACCATTTTTGGGTAATTAACGATGAAGCAACAGTTGCTAATATAGAGAAAATTTTTGCAGAAGAAGTTAAATATACTTATGTTGCTGATGGTCATCATCGTACAGCAGCTGCGGGATTGGTTGGTAACGAAAGAAAAAAGAATAATCCAAATCATACCGGAGATGAGGAGTATAACTATTTTATGGCAGTTCATTTTCCTGCAAGTCAATTAACTATTATAGATTATAATCGTGTAATAAAAGACCTTAACGGTTTATCTAACGATGAATTTATTGCAAAAATTAAAGAGAATTTTACAGTAAAAGAAATTGGAACAGAAGAAAATAAGCCTACCGAATTACATAATTTCTCAATGTATTTAGATGGTAAGTGGTACTCACTAACTGCTAACGATAATACTTATAATGATAACGACCCTGTTGGAGTTTTAGATGTATCAATTCTTACAAATACAATTTTAGATCCTGTACTAGATATTAAAGATTTACGTCGTTCTACCCGCATTGATTTTGTTGGAGGAATAAGAGGTTTAGCTGAGCTTAAAAAACGTGTTGATAGTGGCGAAATGGTAGCTGCATTTGCACTTTATCCTGTGTCGATGAAGCAGTTAATTGATATTGCTGATTCAGGAAATATTATGCCTCCAAAAACTACTTGGTTTGAGCCAAAATTAAGGAGTGGATTGGCTGTACATAGTTTAGACTAGATACTTATAAATATAAATGAGGTTGTTTTTTAAGATGACCTCATTTTTTATATTTAACCCGGATTACAAGACTTTAGAAAAAGTAGCAAAAAATAGCTAACTAAATTTTAATAAACACCATATTGGTGATATTCAGAATTTTACTAATTTAGTTAGATGGAATTATTCATGCT
>CAMZKE010000056.1 GCA_947311115.1 uncultured Bacteroidales bacterium
ACGGAACTATTGCTATTGCAATAAGTATTTTGTTTTTTATTATTCCTGCAAAAGAAAAAAATATTAATATATTAGATTGGAAAACAGCAAATAAATTACCTTGGCATATAATTATTTTATTTGGTGGAGGTTTTGCTTTAGCAAAAGGTTTTGTTAGTTCCGGCTTATCTTTATGGATAGGCGAATTAATAGAAAACTCGGTGTTTGAAAACCCATTTTTTAATATATTGCTTATTACAAGTGTAATGATTTTTTTAACCGAAGTAACATCAAACACAGCAACTACGCAAATATTATTACCAATTTTAGCAGGTTTGGCAATTAGTACAAAAACCAACCCATTAATATATATGGTTCCTGCAACTATAGCTGCATCAATGGCGTTTATGTTGCCTGTTGCAACTCCTCCTAATGCAATAGTTTTTGGCTCAGGCAAAATAAAAATATCGGAAATGGCAAAAATGGGCTTAATATTAAATATTATTGCTATAATTTTAGTTAGTATATTTGTATATTATTGGGGGTTTAATGTTTTTAATATAACTAACGAACTTCCTGTTTGGTAAAATAAACTATAATGAAAATAAAAGAATTATTAAATTATACAATTGTCGATTTTGATAATATTCAAGTATCAGTTTACCATATAATATTAGTTATATTAATATTTTTTATACTGTTTGGCTTATTGGGCTTAATAAAACGAGTGCTAAAAAAAGCAGTTAAAAAAGGTAAGGTAGAAGCAGGTAGTGTATATTCTATATATCAGATAATTAAGTATTTTGTTTGGGTGTTTTATGTTATTATATCGTTACAAACAGTAGGGTTCAATCTTACAGTTTTGTTAGCAGGTTCTGCTGCACTGTTAGTAGGTTTAGGGTTAGGAATTCAACAGCTTTTTAACGATTATGCTTCCGGAATAATTATGCTTTTTGAGCGTAATGTGAAGATAGGTGATATTATGGAACTTGAGGATAAAACAGTAGGTAAAGTTATTTTTATTGGACTGAGAACATCGAAAATTGAAACCCGAGATAATATTGTTTTAATTATTCCTAACCATAAATTTATTAATGATAATATAATAAATTGGAGTCATATTGAGGCAGATACTCGTTTTGATTTAAATGTTGGCGTGGCTTATGGCTCTGATGTTGAGCTTGTAAAGACTATTTTGCTCGATTGTGCAAATAATCATCAGGATATTAATAAAAACCCTAAACCAATTGTCTTATTTAAAGATTTTGGTAGCTCTTCTTTAGATTTCTCATTATTGTTTTGGACAAAAAAGACATGGCGTATCGAACCTATAAGAAGCGATTTACGTTTTGCGATTGATAAGTCTTTTAGAGAAAACAAGGTTGAAATACCATTTCCTCAAACTGATGTACATATAAAATAAATGAATTTTATTTTATATTCATTTTCTTTTTAATTGCAGATGGAATGGCTTCTTTATGAACCATAATAGCAACAGTTTTTAGTTTTACAAAACTTTCGCTCATATATAAATAGCCGCCAAAATCGTTACTATCTTTACCCCACGAATTTTTAGTTTTAAAATATATTTTACCTGTTTGGTCTTTTGCCAAACCTGTAAAATGCATAAGGTGGTCGTCGGTAGTTTCACGGCTATTAAAAGTAATTTCTCTATATGTTTGAGTAACTTCAGGCTCTTTATAACCTAGTTCAAACACTTGTTTTTGTTCTTCGTCGGTTAACGAATAAAAATCTTTTTGCGGTAAAACGGCTATACCTTTTCTGTGTCTGAAAGTTGGTTCGCTAACATCGCCATCAAAAACCACAGAATAACCATTTTTTAAGGATTCTTTCATTATCTCCATCAAGTCGTTAATAGGTACATTATAGTACATTCCCCAATCCCAATTATCCGGTATTTTTAGTACGTATTGGCTATAAAAAGGGGCATCAGTATATGAAGTTATTTCTACATAATCATCAGGATTTATTCCAACAACATTTTTTGCAAAAGTTTTTGGCGAGTATTCTTTACCTTTATATTTGAATTTTTCAGGCACTTTACCTAAATACGATTCTAATATACTATTTGTGGCAGGTAACCATGCAGTTGTAAGTTTTTTATCAGCATTTTTATTTACACCTTTTAAAAACCCTGTAAGTCCATTTAAAATTTCGCCTTCTCGATGTATTGTGTCGCCATATTGTAATCCCTTATATGATTCTTCAGGCATTGCTCCATATTCTTTTAAAATATTTATCATATGATGAGCCTGACCACCTGGAGAAAAATTTGTTTTTCCATGTAATTGAATATATTGCTTTGCTTTTGCTACATAATCGTAACGTACTGTAAACATCTCTGATAAATCTAACTCCGGTTTACCAATACGAATTGCTTCTGTTTCTACAAACGAGGTAGTTGCATAATCCCAACAAGTACCCATTCTGTCTTGACTTTTTACTTCTGATGTTATAATATTTGTTATTTCGGTATATTTTATTGCTTTATCGTCATTACTTTTATCTTCTTGCGAAAACAATTGGACTGAAAATATTATTGCTACTGATATTAATAAATGTTTATACATAGTGTGTAATTTTAATTATAAGCCATAAAAGTAGCAAATAGTTTTTTATTTTTAAATATAGGAATGTACTTATTTTATAAGTTTACGAATTAATGGTTCTAATCCGTTAAGCTGTATTTCGTAAATTTCGTTTAACATATCACCTAATTGTCCTTTTGGAAAACCTTTTTGTTTGTACCAAACAAGGTAATGTTCGGGTAAATTAATTAAATACCTCCCCTTGAATTTGCCATAAGGCATTTTTGTATTTGCTAGTTTTATTAAATGCTCGCTATTAAATTGTGGTGTTTCCATTTATAACCAATTAGTAATGTATAATAATACAAAAAAGAAATGCTACCCAAAAAAGTAGCATTTCAATTTTTTTATATATAAATGATTAAATTACATCATCTTTTTTATTTGTTGGAGCATCGTTTCTTTCCGGCTTAGGAAGTAAAACTTTGCGTGATAAACGTAGTTTACCGTTTTTCTCAATACCAATAATCTTAATTTTCACAATATCGCCTTCTTTAAGAACCTCCGCAACAGTTTTTAATCTGCGGTGCTCAATTTCAGAAATATGTAATAAAGCTTCGTGTCCGGGCATAAATTCAACAAATGCACCAAAATCTCTAATAGCTTTTACTTTACCGTCGAAAATATCGCCAACAGATGGGGTATAAGTTATCATTTTAATTCTTTCGATAGCTTTATTCATCTTGTCAGGGTCAACACCCGAGATTTCAACAATACCTTTTTTATCAACCTCCTCTATGGTAATTGTAGTTTCTGTTGCCGCTTGCAACTCTTGAATATTTTTTCCGCCAGGGCCAATAATGGCACCAATAAATTCTTTATCAATCTCCATACGGTGAATTTTTGGAGCATGAGCTTTGTATTCTGCTCTTGGCTCAGCAATAGTCTTTTGCATAATATCTAAAATATGTAAACGACCTTCGCGAGCTTGTAATAAAGCTTGTTTAAGTACCTCGTAAGATAAACCATCAACTTTAATATCCATTTGTGTAGCAGTAATACCATCTCGTGTACCTGTTACTTTAAAATCCATATCGCCTAAGTGGTCTTCGTCGCCTAAAATATCAGAAAGAACTGCAAATTTATCGTTATCAGTAATTAACCCCATTGCAATACCAGAAACCGGTTTTTTCATAGGTACTCCTGTATCCATTAATGCAAGTGTACCTGCACAAACAGTTGCCATTGAAGAAGATCCGTTACTTTCTAAAATATCTGAAACAACTCTAATTACAAATGGGGAATCTTTAGGAATCATTGGTTTTAAAGCTCTTAATGCTAAATTTCCATGACCAACTTCTCTACGGCTTAATCCTCTGTTAGGACGTGCATCGCCGGTTGAAAATGCAGGGAAATTATAATGTAAAATAAATCTTGAACTTTCTGTTACTAATGGGTCGTCGTTACGTTTCTCGTCTAATTTCGAGCCAAGAGTTACAGTAGTAATTGACTGAGTTTCTCCTCTTGTAAATATTGAAGAACCATGAGTAGAAGGTAAAACATCAATTTCGCACCAAATAGGACGAATTTCGTTTGTTTTTCTACCGTCTAAGCGAATACCATCATCAAGAATTGCTCTACGAACAGCTTCTTTTTCAATATCGTGATAGTAAATATCAACTAATGTTGTATTTAATTCAGCCAATTCTTCTTCGCTATATTGCGCTAAAAATTCTTCTTTAACATTTGCAAAAAGTTCAGCTCTTTTGTGCTTGTCAGCTAAACCTTGTATTGCTACTGCGTATACTTTATCGTAAGTTTCGGCTTTAATTTTTGCTCTTAAGTCTTCGTCAGCAACTGCCGGTTCAACTTCACGTTTAACTATTCCTAATTCTTTTGCCATATCAATTTGAACCTGACATTGAACTTTTATAGCTTCGTGAGCAACTTTAATTGCCTCTAACATTTCTTCTTCAGAAACTTCTAACATTTCGCCTTCAACCATCATGATATTATCCATTGTTGCAGCAACAATAAGGTCAATATCCGATTCTTTGTTTTGTGAGAATGTAGGATTTATAATAAATTCGCCATTAATACGCGATACTCTTACTTCTGAAATTGGCTCTTGAAAAGGAACTGTTGAAACAGCTAATGCAGCCGAAGCGGCAAGACCTGCAAGTGCATCAGCCTGAACATCTTCAGCAGCTGACATAAGTTGTACTTGAACAAAAGTCTCAGCATGAAAATCTGCTGGAAATAATGGTCTTAATGCTCTATCAATTAATCTCGATATTAAAATTTCATAATCAGAAGGACGAGCTTCTCTTTTTAAAAACCCTCCGGGGTAACGCCCTACTGCAGCGAATTTTTCTTTATATTCGCATGATAATGGCATAAAATCTACACCTTCTTTTTGTGTTTTGGCAGATACAACTGTTGCTAACAACATTGTATTACCCATTTTTACTACTACCGATCCGTCTGCTTGTTTTGCAAGCTTTCCTGTAGATATTTCTATTTGTCTTCCGTCTTGTAAATCTACAGTTTTTTTAATTTCGTTATACATTTGTATTTTTTTAATATTCAGCCTGCAAGATACAATAAATAAGTTTAAAACTTTATTAGATAATAGTTAAATGTTAATAAAATAGTAATGTTGAGATTTTATAGTTTTTATCAAAAAAGGCTGATTCAATTTTGAATCAGCCTTTAATTCTATAGTTTACAAAGATTTATTCTGCTTTCTTACCCATAAATGTTTTCATAAATAAGTCAATAAATATCATAATACCTCCACCAATCATCATTGCATCAGGTAAAATACGGAACCACATCCAACCACTCATTTCCTGAATAGCTTCGCGAGTACGAGTATAGTAATAACCCATTTCTGCAGCAGCTTTTGTTTGCTCTAAACCAATAATTAATGTTGGTAAAGCAAACAATAACACACCTATTGTTAACGACCAAAATGCAATTTTACTAAGTTTTGGGTTCCATATATAACCATTTGCCATTGCGTTTGCACGCGATGTCATATAAAGGAAAGCAATTGATATATATCCAAATGCACCTAATAATGCAACGTGTCCATGAGGCATAATTAAATATGTTCCGTGAGAATAATACGAAATTGTTGGAGTGTTAATTACCATACCGAAGAAACCTGCACCAATCCAATTCAATACAGCAGAACCGGCTATCCACATAAATGGAGTGCTAAATTTATTTGTTACACCTTCTGCTTTTTGGTCACGTTGATTTTTCCATGCCTCAACAATCATTAATGCCAATGGTAATGGCTCTAATGCCGAGAAAATACCACCTATTGCAATCCAATATTCATCAAGTCCTTGCCAAAAATAATGATGACCAACACCAAGTGTACCAGACATCATAATTAAAAATAGCTCAAAAAACATAACTCTTTCGGCTGTCTTTTGCGAAATTAAACCAAGCGAAACTGTCATAAAAGCAATTACACCGGCAGCAAAAAGTTCAAAAGTTAATTCTACCCAAAGGTGAATCACCCACCAACGATAATAATCGTCAACAGTAAAGTTTGGCATAATTTTATGAATTGGCATCATACCTGCAATATAAAGAGTAGCAATACCAAATGCCGACCAAATAATTGTTCCTACAAGAGGATTATTTGTTGCTGATTTTTTAATAAGAGTAATTATTAACAGGAACCAGAACACAAGACCTACTACAAGTCCGATATCCCAAACACGTCCTAAATTTAAAAGTTCACGACCTTCGTTTCCAAGCCAGAACCAAGTATCGCGAAGTTGACCTGTTGCACCCATATATAAGCCAATCATAGAACCTACAGCCACAACTACCAATGCCAACCAAAGTACATCAATAAGCCAAGGAAATTTGTGGTCTTTGTTTGCAACCCAAGGAGCAATTAACAAACCACCAACTAGCCAACCTACTGCAACCCAGAGAATTGCAAGTTGTGTATGTATAGAACGAATTACGTTAAACGGAAGTATATCTTGCGAAAAAATAAAGTTATTAGTAGGGTCAGCATATAAGTGAGCCAAATATGCACCTAAAAATAATTGAACAACAAAAAGCAACGAAACTATTGGTATATATTTTAATAATTTCTTTTGAGATTTAAACATCTTTGTAACTTTTAGTGCCGGTGCCAAATCTTCTTTTCTATCTTTTTTAAATAAATATTCGTACGACAAGAAAATAACTAATATAGTTAATGCCCATAAAATCAAGAATTCCCACAACGAAACCATATGATTATTATAAGATGTATCTTGGTCAACCAATGGTTCTGCAGGCCAGTTGTTACTCCATGTTCTTTCTTCGCCTATTTTACCTTCTGTACCGGGGCGAATAGATGATGCTACCATTTGAGACCAATCAACAAATGCAGCAATTTTAACTGCTTCATTTTCTCTTATTACTCCTCCGGGAAATGCTCTTTCATGGTCGCCTTCAACTAGCATTTTTGTTAAATTCTCAACATTTTTTTTGTAAGCTGCCGCTGAAGCATCGGTATAAGTTACACCTTCTTCTAAAAGTCTTGTTTGCTCATGAAAATCTTGTTTCACTCGCTCTTTTACAGCTCCTTTTTCTATAGCAGTTAACTCTTTTGCCGATTTATTATACAATTCTTGTGCATAATAATCGTACAAAAATTCTGCTCTATGATGGAAAAACTCTGTTGTAAAATCAGGTCCCATATAAGCACCCATTCCTAACATTGTTCCCCAGTCCATCAGGTCAAATTCTTGAAAATAGCCTTTTCCTTCTACTACATCATCATAAGTGTAGAGTACTTCGCCTGATTGCGATTTTACTTGCTTTGCAATAGGTGGTACTTCCTTTTGCAAATTGGCTGTGAAATAAATCAAAGCCGCTACCATAATAATGGCTATGAACCAAAAGCTAGTATAAAGCCCCTTTTTGCTCATAAACTTGTCTAAAAATGTCTCTTTCATCTTTCTACTTTTTTAATTATTAATTTATTTACTTGTTTACATACTTAATTACTACAAATAGGTAGTATTTATTTGCAAAAAAAATCAAAACCTCGACACTTCCAAATGATTAATATCATAAAGTGTAGTATTTTCTAATGTTTTAATAAATTCTGCTTTGTTTTTCTCCCACACATAGTGCATTGCACAAGGATTTTCGTTTGAACACTCGTGAAATCCGAGAATACAAGCATTAAAACTTTCCATTCCTTCAACTGCTTCAATTATTCTTGAAAGGGTTATTTCTTTAAGGTTTTTGGTGAATTTAAAACCGCCATCTCTTCCTCTGACACTTGTTAAACAGCCGGTTTTAGCTAAATCTGTCATCAGTTTAGTTAAGTATTTATAAGGGATATTTAACTGCTCGTGCAAGTATTTTGCCGAGAACAGATTCTGTTCTTGACTTGCCATATAAGTCAAAACACGAACCGCATATTCTGTTGTCTTTGTTAAAATCATAAATACTATGCAAAGGTAGTATATTAAATTAATACATTCAAAAAAAAACACAAATGTTTTATGTAAAAATTTAACCTTCTATTTATAAATGCGTTATCGCAATATAAAAATAAAATTCATAAAAAAAAGATACCTAATTTAAATCTGATTAAGCAATATTTATGCGTATAGCCACAATAAAGTAAAAATATTCGCATTTTTTTTTGATTTATATTCTAATATTGTATTTCTTTGCATCTTGAAAAAAGTATAATTAAAGTATTTTATTATGTCAGACATTAGTTCAAGAGTAAAATCAATTATTGTTGATAAATTAGGAGTAGACGAGAATGAAGTAGCTATAGAAGCAAGCTTCACTAACGACTTAGGTGCAGATTCATTAGATACTGTAGAGTTGATAATGGAATTTGAAAAAGAATTCAATATCGCTGTGCCAGATGATCAAGCAGAAAACATCCAAACAGTGGGTGATGCTATCAAATTTATCGAAGATAACGTAAAGTAAGAAATTTATTATCTCCAGGCAAATTTAATTTAGAATTATGGAACTTAGAAGAGTAGTAGTTACAGGTTTAGGTGCGATAACACCTTTAGGTAAAACAGCCAAGGAAACTTGGAGTAGTTTAACTAGTGGCAAAAGTGGCTCAGCTATGATAACGCTTTTTGATGCTTCTAAATTTAAAACTAGATTTGCCTGTGAGGTAAAAGATTTTATTGCAACCGATTATTTTGATAGAAAAACAGCTAGAAAACTCGATAGATATGCTCAGTTTGCACTTATTGCAGCAGATGAAGCTATACAAGATTCTGGTTTAGATTTAGAAGTTATTAATAAAGATAAGGCAGGTGTTATTTGGGCATCAGGTATTGGTGGTTTAACAACTTTTTTAGAAGAAGTTATAAACTTTACAAAAGGTGATGGAACTCCACGTTTTAGCCCTTTCTTTATTCCTAAGATGATTTCTGATATTGCTGCTGGTCATATTTCTATTAAATATGGGCTTAGAGGTCCTAACTTCGGTACAGTTTCAGCATGTGCTTCGTCAACAAATGCATTAATCGATGCTTATACTTATATAAGTCTTGGTAAAGCAGATGTATTTGTTGCAGGAGGTTCTGAGGCTTCTATTAATCAGCCTGGTATGGGCGGATTTAACTCAATGCAAGCATTATCTACTAATAATGATGAATTTGAAACAGCTTCTCGTCCGTTTTGTAAAACTAGAGATGGTTTTGTGATGGGAGAAGGTGGAGCATCAATAATATTAGAAGAATATGAGCATGCTGTAAAAAGAGGTGCTACTATTTACGCTGAATTAATTGGCGGAGGTATGAGTGCCGATGCATACCACTTAACAGCCCCACATCCTGAAGGTAACGGAGCAACAATGGTAATGAAAAATGCCATTGAAGATGCACAAATAAAACCTGAAGATATTGACTACATCAATGTTCATGGTACCGCTACTCCACTTGGCGATTTATCAGAAACACAAGCAATTGAAAAAGTTTTTGGTGAACATGCATATAATTTAAATATTAGTTCAACAAAATCGATGACAGGTCATTTACTTGGCGCTGCGGGTGCAATGGAAGCAATGGTTGCTATAATGTCTATTAAAGACGGTATAGTTCCACCATCAATGCATATTAAAGAATTAGATGGCAGAATTAATCCTAAATTAAATTTAACTGTTGGTAAAGCTCAAAAACGTGATGTTAAAGTAGCTTTAAGTAATACATTTGGTTTTGGAGGACATAATGCGTCAGTAATTTTTAGAAAACTATAAAATATAGTTGTGTTTCTAAAATCATTAAAGTATAAAGACGAAGATAAAGAATTTTATCTTGCACTTAAAAATACTTTAGGATTTTCTCCAAAAAACATTGTTTACTACAAAAAAGCTTTAACGCACAAATCTGTTAAAGAAAAAGATACTTATGGTATTGCTATAAATAACGAACGTTTAGAGTTTTTAGGCGATTCGGTTATTGATACAGTTGTAGCGGATTTTTTGTTTAATAAATACCCTATGGAAGATGAGGGATTTTTAACAAACCTTCGGTCAAAAATTGTTAAACGTACACATTTAGATAAGTTAGGAAAAAGTATAAATCTCGATTTAATTATTAAATCATCAACATATTCATCAAATAAAAACAGTCATATTTTAGGTAATGCCTTAGAAGCACTTGTTGGTGCGATATACTTAGATAGAGGGTATAAATATTCTAAAATTTTTATTATTGAAGTTTTGCTAAAAAAACACATTAATCTTCAAGAATTAAAGGATACTGAAGAAAACTTTAAAAGTGTGTTAATTGAATATGTTCAGCACAATAAATTAAAATTAGAGTATAAAACCCAAATGCAAAAGCAAGATAATGTAAGCACCAAAAAGTTTGAATCTATTGTTATTATTGATGGCAAGCAAAAGGGCAAAGGCTTAGGGTTCTCTAAAAAGGAAGCTGAGCAAAATGCTTCAAAAGATAGCTTAAAAAATATTGATTTATCACAAAAATAATTGTTCCTTTGCAAAAAAATATTGCAACAATGGACTTTAATTTAAAACATATTTTATCTGCATTTATGGTACTGTTTGCCGTAATTGACATTCTGGGTTCAATTCCAATTATTATTGAATTAAAGAAAAAAAATGGAGATATTAAGCCATTTAAAACGTCATTAATTGCATTTACTGTTCTTATCGTATTTCTATTTTTAGGAGAAACAATACTCAGTATTTTTGGTGTAAATGTACAATCGTTTGCTATAGCAGGGTCATTTATTTTACTATTTCTTGCATTAGAAATGATATTAAATATTGAGCTTTTTAAACCTGATAATACAAGTAAAAAATCGATAATTGTACCACTTGTATTCCCATTAATTGCAGGAGCAGGTTCTATTACTTCACTTATATCGCTAAAAGCGGAATATTCTACACTAAATATTGGAATTGCAATAGCATTAAATATGGTTGTTGTGTTTATTGCATTAAAAGCCACGTCTATTATCGAACGTATTCTTGGTGAAGGTGGTATAATGATATTGAAAAAAGTATTTGGTATTATTTTATTGGCAATAGCAATAAAATTATTTATGAGTAACACAGGTCTGTTTGTACAATAATGGCAGAAATAACTATATATACTGATGGTGCAGCTAAAGGAAACCCTGGAAAAGGGGGTTACGGTACAGTTTTAATATCAGGTAAATTTAGGAAAGAATTATCGCAAGGTTTTAGGCTTACAACAAATAACCGTATGGAGCTTTTGGCTGTTATTGTAGGTTTGGAGGCCTTAAAAACTGTTGGTAATAAAGTAACTGTTTATTCTGATTCGAAATATGTTGTAGATTCGGTTGAGAAAGGATGGGTTTTTAATTGGTTAAGAAAAAAATTTAAAGATAAAAAAAATAAAGACCTTTGGTTACGTTTTATAGAGGCGTATAAAAAGCAAGTAGTTAATTTTATATGGGTAAAAGGTCATGCTGGTAATGTAGAGAATGAGCGTTGCGATAAGCTTGCTGTAGAGGCTTCGGAAAAACCAAATTTACTTATTGATAAAGCTTATGAAGAAAGTAAAAAAGAGCCTAAAAGTTTATTTTAATTTGTAATTTTTGCTAATTTTACAAAATGATTACAACTGAACAAATTAAAGACTTAAATGAACGTGAGAAAGCGTTAAGGAGGCATCTTTGACATTGATGCTAAATTATTAGAAATATCGGAAGAAGAAATTAAAACACAAGCACCCAATTTTTGGGAAGATGCAAAAAAAGCTGAAATTCAATTAAAAAAAATTGCATCAATAAAACTATGGACAAAAGCATATAATGAAGTTAAATCTGCTATTGACGATTTAATTGTTTATAAAGAATTTGTTGAATTAGGCGAAAGTACAGAACAAGAATTAGAAGAACAATATAATATTGCATTAAAATTAGTTGAAGATTTAGAGCTAAAAAATATGCTTCGTAAAGACGAAGATAAATTCGGTGCTTTACTAAAAATAAATGCTGGAGCTGGTGGCACAGAAAGTTTAGATTGGGCAGAAATGCTTTTGCGTTTATATATTAGATGGGCAGAAAGAAACAATTACAAAATAAAGCAAATTGACAAACTAGATGGCGACCCTGTTGGTGTAAAATCGGTAACCTTAGAACTTACAGGCGACTTTGCTTATGGCTATTTAAAAGGCGAAAGCGGCGTACACCGTTTAATTCGTTTATCACCTTTCGATTCTCAAAATAAACGACATACTTCGTTTGCATCGGTATTTGTTTCGCCTGTTATTGACGATACAATTAAAATTGAAATAAATCCTGCCGATATTGAATGGGATACATTTCGCTCAGGTGGAGCAGGCGGTCAGAATGTAAATAAAGTTGAAACAGGCGTACGTGTTAAACATAAACCAAGCGGTATTATTATTGAAAATACCGAAGCTCGTTCGCAACATAAAAATAGAGAAAATGCTTTACGTTTATTAAAATCGCAATTATACGAATTAGAGTTAAGAAAACAGCAAGAAGAACAGGCAAAAATAGAAGGCTCTAAAATGAAAATTGAATGGGGTTCACAAATTAGAAATTATATTTTACATCCTTATAAACTTGTTAAAGATACACGAACAAATCATGAAACAGGAAACGTACAGCGTGTTTTAGATGGCGAAATTGACGATTTTATTAAAGAATATTTAATGATGATGGGTGGTAACTAATAAATCAAATAATTATGTTAAAAATATATCACAACAATAGATGTAAAAAAAGCCGTGCAGGTTTACAATTTTTACAAGAAAAAGGCTTAGAACCTGAAGTAATTGAATACTTAAAAACTCCTTTAACAGAAGGAGAGTTTAGAGTTATTTTAATGAAATTAAATAAAACACCGTTTGAAATGGTGAGGACTCAAGAAGCTATTTATAAATCTGATTACAAAGGGAAAAACTTTAATGACGATGAATGGATAAAAATAATAATAGAAAATCCAAAACTACTGAAACGACCAATTATTGAAACAAAACATAAAGCCGTTTGGGGCGATCCTGTTGAAAATATTGATGAAGTATTATAATTTACAATGTGAAACTACCAATTAAATTATTTGTAACTTTAAGTATAATACTTGTATTATTACTATCAAATTCTTGTAAAAAAAACGATAAGATTGATATAAATAATTCTAAATATAGTATCAGTGATAGTCTATACTTATATAAAACCTTAGATAGTCTTAATAATAATTACAATAAAAGTAATGAAGAATTAATTCAGATATCAGATAGAATTATTACAAATTTCCCCAATAATACAGCAAATACCACTATAAAAATAGCACATATTCACTATGAACATGAAAACTTTTATTTAGCTAAATATTATTTTACAAAAGCAGCTAAAGAATACAAGGACAATGAATTAATGCCTGAATATGCTGAGCAATTAAGTAATATAGGTGTTGTTTTAGAAGTATCAGGTTTTTACCTTGAGGCATTGGAAAAATATTTTGCATCGCTAAAAGTATTTACAAGTTTAGACTTAAAACTTAAAATAGCTCGTGTGTCTAATAATATTGGTATTGTCTATCAAAAATTAAAAGAAGGCAATAATGCTATTAAATATTACAGAAAAGCTTTAATAATAGCCAAACAAGAGAATAACAATATTGTACTTGCTAACTCGTACAATAATATTGCTACATATTTTGAAGAATTTAGGCAAAATAATGATTACGCATTAATTTATTATAATAGAGCAAAAGTAATTTACTCAAAGAAACCTATTAGTTGGTCATTGATAACTATTGAAACTAATATAGCTAATATATATTTACAAAAAAACGAAATATATACTGCTGATTCAATTCTCAATTATGTATTAAAAAAAAGTATAAATAATGGATTTTCAGATAGAGTTTCGCATATATTAAACAATCAAGCATCATTATATATTATTCAAAAAAAATATTCAGAAGCTATAAATAAGGCTAACCAATCTTTAAACTTGGCAAATAAAATTGGTAATAAAGAATTACAATTACAAAGCTTAACTATATTAACAGAAATATATGAAAAACAAAAAAATTACAAAAAATATAGCGAATTTATTAAACTTAAATTAGAACTCAATGAAAATCTTACCGGTATTGAGTTAAGAAAGCAGATTAATATTTTAAATGTAAAGTATGATGTAGATAACAAGCAAGCTCAAATAGAAATTTTAAAGCTAAACAATAATGTTAAGAGTCGTAAAATAATGCAATTATGGTTATCAATATTAGTAATAATTATAATTTTAGTAGGAGCTTTAATTATATTGCATTTACAGAGAAAGAACAACAAGCTAATTAATAACCAGATGAAAAGAGATATAGCAAATTATATTAATCAAATAAATAAATTTGAATTACAAAATACAATATCAAAAGAGGAAAACACAAATAGCAACGATATTAAAATATTGGAAAAAACTAAGCAGTTTAATTTAACAGAACGAGAAAATGAAGTTTTATTATTGATAGCAAAAGGTTATACAAATGTTAAAATTGCGGAATCTCTTTTTATATCAATAAATACAATAAAATATCATACGAAAAATATTTTCATAGAATTAGATGTAAAAAATCGTACAGAAGCAGCTAAAAAAGCCCAGTTATTACAAAAACTACACTAATGGGTAGTACAGGTTTTAGTATTAAACATACATTTGCAATGTATAAATTTAAAAAAAAGAAAATGACAAAACAATTAATTTCAGCATTATTAATTTTCGGATTAATTTCAGCTACAACATTTGTATCTTGTAAAAAAGATAACACTGAGCCTTCAAATACAGATGAAAACACTCAAGGAAATACAGACACAACAAATCAGCAAACTAATTGCTTTAGAGTTGTCGATTTAACAAATTATGTAGGCGGACCACAAACAATTAATTTTATTAATGGAGCAGAAGGTTGGATAGTGGCTAAAAATTCTGACGATATGAATAAAAGGACACTAATAAATACTGTAGATAGTGGTTTAACTTGGACTGTTATAAATACCGACTTAAATGTGGAGCATAAAGGAAGCGTTTCGGCACCATATATTCAATTTTATAATTCTACTAATGGTTTTATGATTGGTAAATACAATATATCGCTTGGAGGAAGTCAATTAAAATATACAACAGATAAAGGACAAACTTGGACAGTTATAAACGGATCAGCAATAGGAACATGGGATGTAATGGCGGTTAATAGTACAGATGCAGTATTTATTGGTCATACTGTTCAAGGGTTTGATAATGGAGTTTTGTATAAGGTATCTAACGCATCACATGAAATAACTCTTACTGTTGATTTGCCATCTACTCTTGATTTATATGCAAAAGTTGACATGAATTTGGCTGATGATGGAACTATAAATGTTCCTGTAAGTAGAGTAAATGCGGGCTCTGGTTTGTATATGGCCAGGTCGGTTGATTATGGTGCAAATTGGACTTTTTCTGCAATAGATTTAGAATATATATATAATGTAGATTTTCCTACTAATAATATTGGATATGTTCTTGGTGATTATGATTCAAACGCATCATTTATGTATAAAACAACAGATGGGGGTATAACTTGGACAAAAAAATCATTACCACAAAGCTTTATACATCACGATTTTTTTGATGGTTTAAACGGGTTATGCGTAAACGAAGGTGTTATTTACAAAACAACCGATGGGGCCGAAACATGGGCTGAAGTATCTTGTTTTTCAAACTCAGAACATCAACCTTCAAGAGGGGTTGCTTTTATTAGTAATAACAAGTGGCTTTCAATTGGTGGACGATATGTATCTAGCGAAAACAAGACGTATCAAGAATTATATATTTATCCTTAAAAATTAATTTCCTTGCTTCAAGGGATAGAATTAAACATATAAAAAAAGTCCGATAATAAAATTATCGGACTTTTTTTAATATATATTTACTGCATAAAATTAATGCAGTATTTGTTTTTTGTTAGAATAATTTTTCAATTAAATTTACAACACGATTTGAGTAACCCCACTCATTGTCGTACCACGAAAGAACTTTAGCTGTTCTACCAATAACCATTGTACTCTGAGCATCAAAAATTGATGAATGAGGATTATGGATAATATCAACCGACACAATAGGATCTTCTGTATATTCTAAAATACCTTTCATAGGTCCTTCTGCAGCAGCTTTCATAGCAGCATTAATTTCTTCAATAGTAACATCACGCTTTAAGTTTACAACTAAATCAACAAGCGAACCTGTTGGTGTAGGAATACGTGTAGCCATACCATCTAACTTACCTGCAAGTTCAGGAATAATTTTTCCAACAGCTTTTGCAGCACCAGTTGTTGTAGGTATTTGCGAAACGGCAGCACTTCTAGCACGACGCAAATCAGAATGAGGCGCATCTAAAATACGTTGGTCGTTTGTGTATGCGTGAATTGTATTCATTAACCCATTTTCAACACCAAAAGTATCGTTTAATACTTTAACTATTGGTGCTAAACAGTTAGTTGTACAACTTGCGTTTGAGACACAAACATCAGATTCTCTTAACTCTTCGTCGTTAACGCCAAGAACAATCATGTTGTCAATCTCATCTTTTGCAGGAACTGTTAAAATTACTTTTTTTGCTCCGTTTTTCAAGTGGTCGCCATAACCACCTTTTTCACTTTCTCGTTTAGTGAAAACACCGGTTGATTCAATTACAACATCAGGAGTTTCTACCCAATTAATATTAGCAGGGCTTCTATCAGCAGTAATTCTAATTTTTTTACCGTCAACAATTAAATTTTCAGAATCAAACTCAACTGTACCGTTATACTTTCCTTGAGTAGAATCGTATTTTAAAAGGTGTGCAAGAGTTTTTGTGTCAGTTAAATCATTTATTCCAACAACTTCTATATTAGGGTTTTCAGCAATAATTTTGAAAACGTTTTTACCAATTCTTCCAAAACCATTTATCCCTACTTTTATTTTAGACATAGTACAAATTTTATGTATGAATATTTTGTGCGAAAGTACATATTTTTAATACAATTTACAATTACTAATTATTATATTTTGTTATTTTTAATTATTTAGTTTAAAACGTAAAATATACTTTTGCACATATATTATTTTGCAGTAAATTAAATATATTTGTAAAAATATTAATTATGGAGTTTTTAGATAAAACATTTTATTTTAACACTATACAAAGTTGGGTAGTATCAGCAGCAATTATTATTGGTGTAATTATTTTAGCAAAAATTACTTTTTGGATTTTTGGTAAAATAGTTAAAAAAGCTACAGCTAAAACTAAATCAACATTAGACGATATTATAGTTGATATGATTGAAGAACCTGTTGTTACAGGTATTGCAATATTTGGTTTTTGGACAGCTTTTGCTCGATTAACTTTTCCTGATTCGTTTAATTCAATTATTGATAAAGCATTTTTCTTTGCTATAATTATTAATATTACTTGGTTAATAGCTCGTACAATTAATGCACTTATAGAAGCATACCTTGTTCCGCTAACCGAAAAAACTGAAAACGACCTTGATGACCAATTAATACCTATTCTTAAAAAAAGTATTAGGAGTATAATTTGGATAGTTGGAATTATTGTAGCTTTAAATAATGCAGGTTTCGATGTTGGTGCCGTTATTGCCGGCCTAGGTATTGGAGGTTTAGCTTTGGCTATGGCAGCAAAAGATACTGTATCGAACGTGTTTGGAGGTTTTACAATTTTTACTGATAAACCTTTTAAAATTAAAGATAGAATTAAAATTGGTGGTTTTGACGGAACAGTTACAGAAATTGGAATAAGAAGTACTCGCCTAACTACTCTCGAAGGTAGAGTTGTAACCATACCAAACGCAAAATTTGCTGATAGTATGGTAGAAAACGTAAGTTTAGAACCAAACCGTAAAGTAGTTTTAAATTTAGGTTTAACTTATGATACATCTGCCAAAAATATGAAATTAGCAATGAAAATATTAAAAGATATTATTAACTTAAATAATGATACAGAAGAAAATTGCTTGATAAGCTTTAATAGTTTTGGCGATTTTTCACTTGGAATATTATTTATTTACTATATACGCAAAGGTTCTGATATTCTTAATACCCAAACTGATATAAATTTAGAAATATTATCAAAATTTAATGAAAATAATCTTGAGTTTGCGTTTCCTACTCAAACAATTATTACTCAAAACTAAGGTACAGGAAAATTAAAATTATAATAAAAACCTATTCCTATCATATGATTTTCTCGCATTGAGCCATCATGGTTTCTGCTATTATCGTATGTAAATCCAAGAATTACAGCTGTATTATCGCTAAAACGATATGCTAAATTAAAGGTGTAAGCATTTAATAAATATTTTGAGTTTTTATCTGATGGCAATAAAAAATATGAATTATTTATTAGTCTCCATTTCTTATTTTTCCCAAAATTGTACCTAATACTATACTCCATACCATAGCCTGTATAAAATGTATCGATGTCAGTTTTTTCATGATTTACAAAATATTCAGGCATAATTCCAAAGTGAAAATTATCTAGTCTAAGGTCAATTAAAGCAGTAATTAATTCATCGTTAATTTTAGCTTGTGTTACTAATGGATGTTCAACCCCATCTAACACTTTATTGTACGATGCTCCTAGTTTTAAAATTCCTAATTTATAATATGATGCAAATCCATATGAATCGGCAAAAAACTGGTTGTTATCACTAATATTTCTCATTTGTGCTTGTGCTCCAAAATAAAAGTGATTATCTGTAAATTCATATTTAACTGATTGGTCTGCCCGCCCGGTACCGGAAATACCACCATCTGTACCGGCATTATAAACTCCTATTCCGTAACCACCACCTAAATACATATCATCAATATTTCCTGATAAAGTGTAGTTTACACCCCATTGCCTACCTATTGAAACATTACCAAAAGGAGTAGAAATACCAATAAATCCTTGTCTTATAAATACTGTTTGTGAAACTTTTCCTGTTCCCGGGTCAGCAGAAAATTTAATATACTCATCACGTTTTACTAAATTTAGGCCGAATTCAATTTTTGTAAACATTTTATATTTTCCATCAGAAGAAATATTCCAATCGCCTTTCAATCCAACTCGTGGTATAAAATCTGAAATATAGAAACCTGTTTTACTAACCGACAAAACGTTCTCAATTGTGCCGTATGGAGTTATCGATTTTAATGCCTTTGGTATACTAAATGTATCGGTAGTATCTTGAGCTTTAATAGTTGTTATTAATAAAATAAAAGATATAATTAATAAATTCTTCATTGCTTGGCTTTTATAAAGTTAAATTAATAACTTATATTTAAACAACAAATTTATTTTAAATCAATCAATAAAAAAAATCTCTACAAAATATTCGCCTGTTTCTAACCCGAAAAATATTTACAAGGTTTATAACACCTCAATAACTGAATTAGCATTTTCTAAAACAGTTTTAACCATTTCTTGCCATCGCACACCAAAAGTACTTTTAGTTTCAGCAGTAGCATTAGGTCCTATAGCAGATTGCATAATTTCGCCAGGATGTACAATATTTTGTGGATTATATTTCACCTCAACACTTTTGTTTGTATCTAATCGTGTTAAACGAACATTTGAATTAATATTAGCACCATAAGAAAGTAAACCTCTACGATTAAATTTACCCATAACTCCTAAAAACCCCATATTATCAGTTGCTCCGGTAATATTAGATAAAACCATAGCTACAACTCCGGTATTATCTTCTAATGTTCCACTTAACTCAATTTTTATTTCGCCTCTTTTTGGAGTCTCATTTCCATAAAGGGCTTTTAAACCTTCTTTTGCCATCAGGTAAGCACCTGCAACAGTAGCACAACTATGACCAGCCATTTTAACAATTTCTAAATACGAAATATCAATTATTCCGTCTTTACTTGAACCTAAAAATTCACTAAGCTCGTCTTTTAAAACTATATGTTCTGTTTCGGTAAAAAATTGTGGGTATTCCATGTTATATTTTTTTTGTAAATATAGGTACTTAATTACCTAAATGCAAAATAGATGATGGCTTTAATTAAGCTAAACCGGAGTTTTTTATTTAATTTAATCGTCTGTCTGTTTAATTACCTGTACTCAAGTTTATTATATTTTGATATATCCTGATGAATTTATCGTTCGCCCAAAATTAAATCAATAATTTGTTCTTTATTATTACGAATAATTTTAAGTTTAATTTTATCTTTTGGATTGTGTGTTTTAAGTAAATCGGAATATTGTTTTAAATCTTGAACATTTTTACCATCAATTTCAATTATTATATCACCGCTACGTAAACCCGAATCAGCACCTGCAGAGTTAGGAATAACACTACCTATGCGTACACCTACACCTTTGTATGCGAAATCTGGCATTGAACCTGTACTTACTTTTCGTTCGGTCTTAGGTTTGTTTGTTTTGGTATTGTTATATTTTTTTGCATTGCCTGTATAGTGCATTGCATCTTCTCTGTCAGCTAAATAAGTAATAACTTCTTTTGCAACTGTTGCCACTTTAACTAAGCCTTTACCATCAATTTTATCAAAGGTATCGCTTGGGCGATGGTAATTTTGTGTAGGACCTGTAAAAAGTTGAACTGCGGGTATTCCTTCTTCAATAAATGAAACCTGATCGCTTGCATCTAATGGTTTTTCAATTACATCAGATTTTATTCCTGTTGTGTAATCAGTACCCATAAAAATAAATTTCCATTCTTTTGCAGAGTTTCCATTTAGTACTAAAATTTTTGTATCAAATAAACTACCATCAGTATCAATATTTAAATCGGCAAAAATATCGCCTTTAAACATTTCTTTGCTATGTGCAACAAAATAACGCGAACCTATTAAGCCGGCTTCTTCGCCTGAACATGCTAAAAACACAATAGTACGTTTTGGTTTTGTAGTTTTTGCCATAGTTGTTGCAAGCTCAATAATTGTTGCTACACCACTCGCATTATCATCTGCACCATAATGAATTTTACCTTCATTTCCTTTTCTAACATCAGGCCAGCCCAGCCCAAGATGGTCGTAATGTGCTGATACAATTACCGGTTCGTCTTTTAATTTTGGGTCGGTTCCTTCAATTATACCAATTATATTGGTTAATTTCATAACTCCTTTATCTTTGAATTTATGTGTAAATTTTTGATAATATGTTCCATTTATTGATTTTAAGCCGGCTTTTTTAAATTTTTCAGAAATATATTTTGCTGCAACATCAAGCTCAGGTGTTCCCAAACCTCGCCCTTTTAGTTCTTCTGATGCTAAATATTTAATATCTGTCATCATTCGGTTTTCTGAGAAAACGGGTTTAAGTGTAGCAAGAGCCTTACGAGACTGAATAACATTTGATAATTCCGCTTTTTTATCGAAAATTTTAACAAGTGGTGAGTTTAATACTGCCCATTGTCCTTTTGCAATATTTGTTGGTTCGTCGCCGGTAAATGCTAAGTAGCTATATTTTCCGTAATGCGGAAGTTTTCTAACTAGTCCGTCAATAGCCTTTTCATTATCGAATGCAATAAAAATTCGCTGACGGTTAATGTCATCTTTTTCAAAAAGTGTGCAAATGAAACTATTACCACTTTTTGTTATGTTTTTTTTGTCAAATTTAACTGAATCTGTCAATAAATTAGAGCTGTAAGCAAGCAATTTATCGTTTACAGAATTAGCAAATTTATTTTTAAAACCAATTATCCAAACAGTTTTATCTTTTGGCAAATATTTAATGTCTGAGTCGAATTTAATTTCAAAATTATCGTTATCAGTTTCTTGCCATTTTACTGCAAACTGTTGATAAATTGCAAGTTGTTCTTTATCTGCCTTTTTAGGAAGAATAATTATATTGTTTTTGCTTCCCCAAATTTTAGATAATGTTGGTGGCACTTCGTTTGGATTTAATATTCTGAAAACATCATATTGTGGGTCAACTACAAGTTTAAGAGGTTTAGAATTAAGTGAAATTTGAATATTTTGTTCACGCTTATCCATATTAAAAGCATAACTTTCTATCCCTTTTTCGGTAACAATATTTATTGGCAAGTCAATGTTAAATACATCAGCTTTTTGCACCTGTTCAATAGTAATATTTACACGATATTTACCTGCATACATATCGGTTTTTACTTGTTTTATTGCAATTTCGGGAGCTCCTTTACGAGTTGTCCATTGTGTAAAAAACTGCTCTAAATCCTGTCCGGAAACAGCTTCCATAGCTTTACGTATATCGGTGTACGATGCTACTTTATAAATATTATCTTTATAAAATTTACGAAAACCTTTTATAAAAATATCGTTGCCAAGTTTACGGCGAAGCATTTGCCACATCATCATAGCTTTACCATAGCCAATAGCTTCGGAAAAACTACTATTGCGAGCTAAAAACTCTGTTAAAGGGAAATCGTTTTCAGGGGTTACATAATTTGTAAATTTTTGCAGAGTTGCTCTGCGATATTCTTCAGCAATTCCGCGTTGTTCCTTAATTAAATGGTCTGCCATAAAAACAGTTATTCCTTCGCACCAATTGCCTGAATTAAAATCGACATAAACACTATTTCCCCACCAGTTGTGTAAAAGTTCGTGCGGATACGACGAGTGCAAAATAAACGGAAAACGTATAATTTTTTCGCCTAATAGCGTGAACGAAGGCATACCGTAACCTGTTTCCCAAAAATTTTCGACTAGTGCAAATTTTTTGTAAGGATATTTGCCCAACATTTCTTCGTACATTGCCATATATTGCTCTGTTACTTCAAGATACTTATTTGCTATACCCTCGTCAGGAGTGCGTAAAAATGCCATAGCCATTGTGCCATTATTCATACTATGCGAGTATTCAGTAAATTTTGCAGCAATTAAAAACACTTCTTCTTGTGGCTTATCGCAAATCCAAGTATCGAAATGATTATTTATTGTTGATGACTCGGCAAGTCGTTTTCCTATAGTAACATTTTTCCAATCTTTAGGCAGTTCAGTTTTAAGAGTAAATGTAATTAATTTATCATCAAAAACAGGTACCCAGTATGTTGAACCTGCAAGATAAGTTCCTTTATCGTTAATTATTCCTGAATATGATGAAAAACCACGTTGGTATTCTTCTTTATTTTGCTTTTGCTTAGGGATAATCTTACCTTTATACGAAATAACAAACGATTTGTCATTTCCTGTTATTTTCCATTTTGTTAATGATATATCATTGTCTTCTTTATCTCTATCCATACCTACATCACTAGCTTTTTCGTTTTCGGCTACTTTTGTTAATTTTATATTTTTTGATGTAGAAAATGGTTGTAAAGCCGAATTTAGCGAGAAAATATTGTTGTAATCTCCGTTTACGGTAATTGAGTCTATTACAGTAATTTCTGAAGTTTTAATATTAACTTTTACGTTTAATTTATGATTTACAATATTGTTTTGCGAAAACAAAACTGTACTTAAAAGTATTGCTAAAAATGTTATATAAGTTCTCATAAGTTTATTTTTTTCAAAGGTAATGAGTGTTTTTTAAATCAGACTAATTATTTATAAAAAGTTTATTTAAAAAGTATTGACTAACATATTTTATTAAAAAAACTATATATAATTTTGTAGTAAATAAAGTTTAATGAAAACAAAATTACATAACAAATTAAAAGAATTACCCGCTACAGCAATTTGTGGTAACGACATAAGTTCTTCGGTATTATATGTATCGGCATTATCAATTGTTTATGCAGGGCAATATGCTTGGATAACACTTTTGATTGTAGCATTTGTATTGTTTTTATTTCGCAAAATATATGGCGAAGTTGTTGGAGCTTTACCACTAAACGGAGGTGCATATAATGCATTATTGAATACAACAAGCAAAAATATGGCTTCGTTTGCTGCTACCTTAACAATTTTATCGTATATGGCTACATCGGTTATTTCTGCGAACGAAGCAATGTATTATTTACACGATATTATACCATCATTACCTGTAATGTTAGCCACAATTTTACTACTAACTTTTTTTGCCGGACTAACAATAATTGGTATAACCGAGTCATCGGTAGTAGCAGTTGGTATATTTATATTTCATTTAGCATCTATGCTTGTTTTATCAGCATCAATAATATATTTTTTAACTCATAATGGGTTCGCAATTTTTGGGCAAAACTGGCATTCATCAATTGAGGGAGGAAGTATATGGTTAGCCATATTTTTTGGTTTTTCAGCATCAATGCTTGGTATATCCGGTTTTGAAAGCTCGGCAAATTTTGTAGAAGAGCAAGAGCGTGGTGTTTTTCCTAAAACTTTAAGAAATATGTGGGTTATTGTTAGTGTATTAAATCCTTTAATGGCATTTTTTGCATTATCGCTTGTACCTATAAATGAAGTAAAAACACTTTACGAAAACACTCTATTATCGCATATGGGACAAATCTCAGGAGGTAGTTGGGTTTCACTAATTGTTTCTATTGATGCAGTTTTGGTTCTTAGTGGTGCAGTTTTGACCTCTTATGTTGGCGTTTCAGGCTTGTTAGAACGTATTGCTTTAGATAGAATTTTACCTGTTTTTTTCTTAAAGAAAAATAAACGCGGAACATCACATAGAATAATCTTATTATTTTTATTACTGAATGTTTCCGTTTTGTTTATTACTCGCGGTAAAGTAACAACTTTAGCAGGAGTATATACTATTTCATTTTTATCGGTAATGGCATTGTTTGTTATTGGAAATATATTTTTAAAGATTAGACGTGCAAAATTACCTCGACCGGAACAAGCAAAATGGATAAGTTTAATAATTGCCTTAGTAGGAGTTATAGTTGCGTTAATAGGTAATATTAAAATGAAACCTGAGGAAGGAATGACATCTAATTTTACAATCTTTATGGATTATTTTGTTCCTACAATGACTGTAGTTGTTATTATGCTTAACAGAACAGCTTTACTAAAAACTTTTTTAAGCGTTATACACTATATTGCCAACCCTTTTATAAAAAACTTTACTGGTATTGACTTAAATGTTTTAAAAATTATTGACAAAATAAATTCGCAAGAATTTGTGTTTTTTACAAAAGGAGATAATATTGTTAACCTCAATAAAGTTATGTTGTATATACTTAGAAACGAACAAACCAAAAAAGTTAAAATAGTTACAATAAATAATGAAAACGAACAAACTCCTGAATTTTTAAAAGATGATATTAAAACATTAAGCCGTATTTATCCAAGAATTAAAGTAGAGTTGATTGAGGTTAAGGGTAAATTTGGACCTGAACTTATAAAAGATTTATCAAAAAAATGGGGTATATCTCCAAATTTTATGTTTATTGGTGCACCGGGTGATAAATTTCCTTATCATATTGAAGATTTAGGTGGTGTAAGGTTAATTATTTAATCTGTTTGAGTTTAATTTGCGGTCAATTAAGAGTGTGAAAGCTCGTATAAAATATCAAAAATAAATGTGAAATAGTAAGCTAAATTCTATTTTAGTAAAAAAGTAGAAAATAATTTGCACTAATTAAAAATTTATTTACCTTTGCACTCGCAATTGAGAAATCAATTACGGGGTGTGGCCCAGTCCGGTTAAGGCACCTGCTTTGGGAGCAGGGGATCGTGAGTTCGAATCTCGCCACCCCGACCATAACGAGTTATAAAACGCTTTAAACTAACAGTTTAAAGCGTTTTTCTTTTAAGGATATTCAAGTTTTTTTTTAAACATATAAAATCTGCGTCTAATTTTATATAAATATTTGTGTTGTTTAGTGCAATTATTTATTTTTTAGCAAATTTATTGTCAGCGGTAGTTTCTTGTTTACTTTTCAGCTAATGAAAAAGTTAAAACCTGTCTGGCTTGAAGAGATATAATGCAAATTATTGGTGTTTGGAATTTTACATAAAACCACAGTAAAGATTTAATGTTCTGCAAATAAGTGATTTATCATAGCACTAAATACTATATATAATGCGTTAAACCACTAATATAAAACACATTAACTACAAACAAGAAGCTTCAGTTAATTAGATTCTTATTCATTTTTTGCTACTTTCCTAAATACACCTTCTAATCTAAAGTCTGGATCTACATATTTTGCTTTGTCTGGAGAATCAGTAAAATAAACCTTTGCATTAAATAATTTTTTTCTTCCGGTTTCCTCATCAGTTAATAATGGGTCGTTAGCATCTTTTGTTAAATAAATTGAAAAGTTACTAAAACCCCACGACTTAAATTTCCATTTAAGTTGCCATTCTTGATATTCCTTTTTATCGTCAGTTTTATAAACAATTATATCTGCTTTGTCAGGAGAGTCAACTTCTAATAAAACAAGATTTGCATCAGCAGGATGACCCATTTCAATTACTGTTTGTGCCTTTAAAAAATAAAATGACACAATTAACAATATGCTTAGTAAGAGTTTGGTTTTCATAGAAAAAAATTTAAAGGAAAGTAAAAGTACAAAAAACAAGACGTAAAATCAAATTTATTTTACATAAAGTTCTATTCTTTGCCTATTTTAAAAATTATTCCGGTAGAAATATCACCTTGTAGAATAGCACTTGTGCTATTCATACTTAAACCACAATTGCTCCCACCAGAACCAATTCCGCAATATGCACCTACTCCATTAAAATATAGTGGTAAATTCATATTTGCCTGAATTCTCAAGCCAATTCTATCAGTAAAAAATATTTTAGCACCAATACCAAAAGCAACTGAGAACCTCCAAATATCTTCAATACCTCCTTCAAGGGCTTTAAAATAACCAGCTCCTGCTTTAATAGTTCCAAAGCCTGTTACATTCCCGTTTAACGGAATATCTTGTGCTGTTCCAAGTAGAAAATAATTTGAACTTATTTCAATATCTCTTCTAGGGTAATCGCTAAACCCAGAGTAAGGTCTCCATTCAGCACTAGTTTTGTTACCAATATACGTAAATTCAACAATATTATTTTTTACTGTATGAACACCTATATGACCACCATAAGCTCCTCCATCATATATTTTCATAACTCCTTGATAGAAATTAATATTTGTAGAATAAAAATAGCCACCAAAAGGAGTAATTTCTATTTGTGAATACATCTTAATTGAAGAGCTAAGTAATACAACTAAAACAATAAATTTCAGAAATATTTTTTTCATTTTGTTAACTTTAATTTTTACAAATATAACATAAAACATTAAATAATTTTTATCTTTGAGGTCGTAATTTAATTAAAAGAAAAATGAAGTTTGGAGTATTAATATTTCCCGGGTCGAATTGCGACCATGATATGGTTTACACTTTAAAAAATATATTAAAACAAGAAGTTATAGAACTTTGGCATAAAGATAGCGATTTGCAAAATGTAGATGCTATCGCAATTCCCGGAGGTTTTTCTTTTGGCGATTATTTACGTTCTGGAGCTATTGCACGTTATTCTCCAATTATGGAATCGGTTATTGAGTTTGCAAATAATGGCGGTTTTGTTTTTGGTATTTGTAATGGATTCCAAATTTTATGTGAAACAGGATTATTGCCAGGTGCGTTATTACATAATGATAATCAGAAGTTTATTTGTAAGAATGTGTTTTTAAAAGCAGATAATAACACAACTAGTTTTACAAAATACATTGAGCCAAACAAAGCTTTAAAAATTCCTATTGCTCATGGCGAAGGAAAATATTTTGCTGATGAAGAAACAATATCTGAATTAAAAAATAATAACCAGATTTTATTCCGCTATTGCGATGAGAATGCTAATGTATCAAACGAAGTAAACCCTAATGGGTCGGTCGATAATATTGCTGGCATTTGCAACAAAAACAAGAATGTATATGGTATGATGCCTCATCCCGAACGTGCGGCAGATAAAACCACAGGAAACATTGATGGATTACAAATATTAGAATCAATGATTAAATCTATTGAAAAACAAAATAAATAATTTTTTCGTGTAACTAACACTGAGTTAGACCCTTAAAAAATATTAATGAGATTTAATATTCTGTTTCTTCTGTATATTTCATCTATTATTTTATTTTCTTGTAATAAGGAAAATAATGATAATTATGATAGCTTATTAATGAAAGATAGTTTACGTACAAGCTCCTTTTTAACCTATTTAGATTCAAATTATTTTTATAAAAATAGCAATTTAATCCATATTTCTGACAGTTTTTTATCAACAATTAACATTAGCCCTGCCAAAACAAGCAGTAAAATTGCACATTTATATTTATCAAAGTCAAATTATTTTTTAGCTGAATATTATTTTAATAAATCTGCTAATTTATTTTTAAAAGATAGCCTAACTATTAAATACTCGGAGCAAATAGCTAATGCAGGAGTGGTTAAAGAATTATCAAGTTTATATACAGATGCTATTCAAAATTATTTAATTGCACTAAATATTTTTGATAGTTTAAATTTAGAATTAAAACGCTCTAAAATACTAAATAATATTGGAATTGTTTATCAACAAATAAACGAAAACGAAAAAGCATTAGAATATTATTATAGCTCTTTAAAAATTGTAGAAAAACTTAACAACTACAATTTAATGGCTGTAAGATATAACAATATTGCAACTATTTACGAAGCGCAAAAAGTTAATATCGATTCAGCATTATACTATTATGAACAAGCTTATGAAATATGGAAAAACACAACTGACAAACCGAAACTTTCGTTAATAATAAACAATATAGGGCATGTTTACTTATTAAAAGACAACTTAACTAAAGCAGATTCGTTATTTAATATCGCTATAAAACTTGCTAAAGAATCTGATAATAAAATGAATATAGGATTGGTTTATAGAAATATATCGTTATTGTATATAAAAAAAACAGAGTACCCAAAGGCGATTGAAACTATAAAAAAATCAATAAATATTTTTAAAAATGTAAATAGCAATGAAAATCTATTAAAAGGACTACGTATTATTGAAAAGGCATATGAAGCAACCGACAATTATAAAGAAGCAAATATAACGTTAAAAGAAATTTATAATATACGAGAAAAATTAAAAAGTATTGAACAAACAAAAAATATAAACGCTTTAAATATTAAGTATAAAGTTAAAGAACAAGAACAAGAAATATTAGTGTTAAAAATTAAAAATAATGCAAAATCTAAAGAAGTTTGGTTTTTACTTATTTTAATATTGTCGTTGGTAATTATTATTTCCTCGCTATACTATATGTATAACCTACACAAAAAAAATAGTAAGCTGGAATTATCACAAATGCGGAGAGATATTTCTGACTATGTTAGTCAAATTGAAGAAATAAAAGAAAAAGTTAATAAAGAGGTTGAAGAAAAAGAGGAAGCTATTTTAGGGAAAATTAAACAATTTGGGTTAACAAAAGCTGAAGAAAAAGTTCTTTTATTAATAACAAAAGGCTACAAGAATGCTGAAATAGCCAGCAATTTGTTTATTTCAATTAATACTGTTAAAACACATACTCAACGCATATTTTTAAAATTGAATGTTAGAAACAGAGTTGAGGCAGCTAGAAAAGCTCAGTGATAATCAAAAAAACTAATCACCAAACTTGGGCTGTTTGAGCATTATGGTAGCAAACTGTTTATAAGTAAGTTATACGTAATATTGTTGGATTCTATGAATAATGCGAGATAATACGGGCTAACATATATCTATTTTTATAGAAAACACACGATAATGTTAATAACAGTCAATATGACATACAAAAACCAGCAAAAACAGACATAAAGACATAACTTAACTGTTGGCATATAAATTGAAATAAGCAAATCGAAATTAATTTGATTATAAACTAAAAAATAGGAGGACAAAATTATGTTAGTAAGAAAAGAAACTTATCCAGCGTTATCAAGAGTATTTGGTGATTTCTTTGACAAAGAATTTTCTGATTGGTCTAATACTAATTACTCGGAAACAAATACAACTTTACCCGCAGTAAATATTAAAGAAAACGAGAACGAATTTATTGTTGAGGTAGCGGTGCCGGGAATGGACAAAAAAGATTTTAATATCGATTTAAATGAAAATCTCTTAACTGTATCATCAGATAAAAAAAATGAAGAGTCTGAAGAAAAAGAAAATTACACTCGTAGAGAGTATAGTTATCAATCCTTCAGAAGAGTTTTTACACTACCTAAAGAGGTGGTAGATGATGAAAAAATTTCAGCTAAATATGATAATGGAGAATTGATTATCAATATTCCTAAAAAAGAGGAAGCTAAGCCTAAAGGACCTATGAAAATTGAAATTAAATAACAGTTAATAAATGTTAATAAGTGGGTGTAGCAATAAGTTACACCTGCTTACAAAATTACAAACGAGAATATTTTAATTTTGTTTAACCATTAAATCTTATAACTATGAAACTTTTTAAATGGAAAAAAGAATTTGCTCCAAAGTTTGCCAATATAGTTGAGAAATTTTTTGGAGACAAAATAAATGTAATGGTAAATAAAGATGAGAATGTGTCTGTAATACCTGCAACAAATATTTCTGATGAAGAAAAAGCATTTGATATAAGTTTGACTGTACCGGGATTAGAAAAAAAGGATATTAATATTGAAATTAAAGATAATAAACTTTATATTTCATCAGAAAAACAATACGAAAAAGAAGAAGATAATAAATTTTATTATAGAAAAGAGTTTGGTTATGCATCTTTTCAAAGAATATTTGAGTTACCGGCTGAAGCAGATGCAGAAAAAGTTAGTGCAGATTTAAAAGATGGTATTTTGAATATAAAAGTAGCTAAAAATAAGAAATATTTAGCAAAGAAAAAGAAAATTGCCATAGCATAACAGCTTAAGTTTATTATGCGAAGAGATTATCTCTTCGCATAATTTTAAATAAATAAGAGCAACAAAAATTGCCACTTATTTATTTTATATATTTACGAAAAGGAGAAAAAAGAAATGAACTTTAACAATTATACAATAAAATCGCAAGAAGCAATTCAGCAAGCTCAACAAATCGCACAAAGTTTTGAGCATCAACAAATAGAAAACGCTCATATTTTAAAAGCAATTTTTGAGACTGACGAAAATGTATTGCCATTTATTTTAACAAAACTTGGTGTTAATGCTGACATCTTTAAGAAAACATTATATAGCATAATTCAAAGCTTCCCAAAAGTACAAGGTGGCGATATAATGCTTTCGCGAGATGCATCAAAAACACTAAACGATGCCGCAAATATTGCAAAAAAAATGAAAGATGAATATGTTTCAATAGAGCATCTTTTATTAGCAATGTTGAAAGCAAAAGATAACGTTTCTCGTTTAATGAAAGACAATAATATTAACGAAAATGATTTATCTGCTGCAATTAACGAATTACGAAAAGGTAAAAATGTAACCTCACAATCGCAAGAAGACACATATAATTCGCTTGATAAATATGCTAAAAATTTAAATAAACTTGCCAATGAAGGTAAGTTAGACCCTGTTATTGGACGAGATGAAGAAATTCGTAGAATTTTGCAAATTTTAAGCCGCAGAACAAAAAACAATCCAATGCTAGTAGGCGAACCTGGAACCGGCAAAACTGCAATTGCAGAGGGTTTAGCTCATCGTCTAGTAAAAGGTGATATCCCTGAAAACCTAAAAGATAAAATTATTTATTCTTTAGATATGGGAGCTTTAATTGCCGGTGCAAAATACAAAGGTGAATTTGAAGAACGACTTAAAGCTGTTGTAAAAGAAGTTATAGCCGAAGATGGTAGAATTGTTTTGTTTATTGATGAAATTCACACACTTGTTGGTGCTGGTGGTGGACAAGGAGCTATGGACGCCGCAAATATATTAAAACCCGCACTAGCTCGCGGCGAATTACGTGCAATTGGAGCAACAACGCTTGACGAATATCAAAAATATTTTGAAAAAGACAAAGCTCTTGAACGTCGATTTCAAAAGGTTTTCGTTGATGAGCCGGATCGAGAAAGTGCAATATCTATTCTACGTGGCATTAAAGATAAGTATGAAACTCATCATAAAGTAAGAATACAAGATAGTGCAATAATTACTGCTGTTGAGCTTTCGCAACGATATATTACCGACAGATTTTTACCGGACAAAGCCATTGATTTAATGGACGAAGCTGCTGCAAAATTGCGTATGGAAATAAACTCAAAACCTGAAGAACTTGATGTGCTTGACCGTAAAATTATGCAACTTGAAATAGAGCTTGAGGCAATTAAACGCGAAAAAGATAAAAATGCTATTTCGCTTATTAAAAAAGAGCTTGCCAATTTAAAAGAAAAAAGAGAAGGTATATATGCTAAATGGAAATCGGAAAAAGATTTAGTGGATAAAGTTCAAGCCATAAAGGCTGAAATAGAAGAATATAAGCAAGCCGCTGATAGAGCAGAACGAGAAGGCGATTTTGGAAGGGTTGCCGAACTTCGTTACGGAAAAATTCAACAAGCAGAACAAACACTTGCAAAATTACAAGAAGAATTAGCTGCTAATCAAGAAACTTCACTTATAAAAGAAGAGGTAACTAACGAAGATATAGCCGAAGTTGTTGCTAAATGGACAGGTATTCCGGTATCAAAAATGTTGCAAAGCGACCGCGAAAAGTTATTGCTTTTAGAAGATGAATTACACAAACGTGTGGTTGGTCAAGAGGAGGCTATAGAGGTTGTTTCTGACGCAGTACGTCGTTCTCGTGCCGACTTACAAGATAGCAAACGCCCAATAGGTACATTCTTATTTTTAGGAACAACCGGCGTGGGTAAAACTGAACTTGCAAAAACACTTGCAGAGTATTTATTTAACGATGAAAATGCGATAACTCGTATTGATATGAGCGAATATCAAGAACGACATGCTGTTAGCCGTTTAGTTGGAGCTCCTCCAGGATATGTTGGCTACGACGAGGGTGGGCAACTTACCGAAGCGGTACGCCGTAAGCCCTACTCAGTAGTACTTTTAGATGAGATTGAAAAAGCTCATCCTGACACTTTTAATATTTTATTACAGGTGTTAGATGAAGGGCGACTTACCGATAACAAAGGACGTGTTGCCGATTTTAGAAATACAATTATAATAATGACTTCAAATATGGGAGCTCATATAATTCAAGAAAAGTTTGAGAATTTAGATATGAGCAAACGTATGCAAGTTGTTGAAGATACAAAAAGCGAAGTACTTAGTTTATTGAAAAAGACTATTCGTCCTGAGTTTTTAAATCGTATTGATGAAGTTGTTATGTTTACTCCGTTAAATATTAATGAAGTAAAAGAAATTGTAAAAATACAATTAAACGGACTTAAAAAAATGCTTGCTAAAAAAGAAATAAATTTAGATTTTACAGAAAACACCATAAAACATTTAGCCGATATTGGTTTTGAACCTCAATTTGGTGCAAGACCAATAAAACGAGTTATTCAACGTGAGGTGTTAAATGAACTTTCTAAAAAGATTTTAGCAGGAGAAGTTACTGCAAACAGTAGTATAAATATCGATTTTATTGATGGAAAATTAGCTTTTAAAAATTAAAAAAGGAGGCGAGAGCCTCCTTTTTATTTATAACCTTTTACCATCTTTATATTTAACAATAAAAGCTCCTGAAACTTTAATTTTTGCTCTAAAATTTGCAGCTTCATTTTTTGTTTTAAAGTTACCTAATAAATATTTATAACTACCATTTACTCTATCTTCTTGCAATTTATACACTCCATTATATATTGCTTTTTTCTCTTTTGTGGTAAGTTTCCTTGATGAGGAAAGAACCTGTACTTTATATATTATTCCTGATGTTGTCTTTACAGGAGTTGCTTTCTTTTCAACAGGTTTTGGGGCAACAACAGGAGTTGTTTTAACTTTCGGTTCTGCCTTTTTTTCAATCGGTTTTTCAAGCTCAGTATTTACAGGGTGTGCATTTACAGGTTTATATTCTTCTTTTTTCTCAGGGTCGAAAGGTTTTGGTGGCTCTATTACCGCTACATCTTTAACAATGCTATCTTTTTCAACCTCAGCAACAGGAGCTTCTTTTACAGGCTCCTTTTTTACAGGAACTTCTGTAATAGAATTTTGTCCACCTGCAGCTTCGCATTCTTTTATTTTTTCATTTACTTTTGCTTCGTAATTAAGTTTTTCGGCTGACGAAAGGCTTGAAATAAAAGCATTGTAGCCATCTATCGCATCTTTATATTGCTTATTATATTGGTTTCCTTGAGCCAAAGCAAATTCTAATAAAGGGTGCACTTTTGGGTCTAATTCTTTTGCCTTTTTAAAATATTTTAATGATTTTTCTTGCTCTTCAGACTTTAAATACGATATACCTATTTTAAAGTTTAAATCTGCGTTATTTGGATTAAATTCATTAGCTTTTAAAAAATATGGTAACGCATCAGAGTATAATTTGTTAATATATTTTTTATTTGCATCTTTTAAATTTTTCTGTGCAATTTTAAAAGCTTCTTGGTCTTCAAAGTTCTTTTTCTTAAAAGCTACATTTTGTGCATTAATAAACATCACAACTGTTAATAACGCTAATAATAATTTGTATTTCATTGTATTTGTAATTTATTTAAAATATTTATCCATTACTTTCTCAAATCGTTGTGTTGGCTTGCATGGTTTGCCTGTTTTTGCATTAATAAAAACAAGGCTAACTTTCCCTATGTTTATTAATTCTTTATCTTGGTTGTATATTTCGTGTCTAAATACCATTCTTAAACTCGGTCTTTGTTCTACAACTGTTTTTATTGTTAACAAATCGTCATACCTAGCTGATTTAATATATTTTATTTCCATAAGATTTACCGGTAAAAAAATACCATCTTCTTCCATTTGCTTATAGGTTAAACCCATGTTTCGGGTTAACTCGGTTCTGGCAATTTCATAATATATTGCATAATTACCATAATATACAAAACCCATATTATCAGTTTCGGCATAACGTACTCTAATTTCTAATTCATCTGTAATCATACATTATTTATCTAATAATAAATAGGTTTTACCATCTATTTCCTTTACCAATTCTATGCCTACGCTTAGTTTTATTTATACTAAAACCGGGCACTTGGTATCTTAACATTATTTCGTGTGTTCCACCATTATTTACAAAGCTAGTATTTGAGTATGAATAGCCAAAAGAATAAATTATATAAAAATTATTTAATGCTTCAAATCCAAGATTTACTCCAATAGCACCTCCTGTCCTTGCTAGTAAGCCAACTATATATTTATGTCGCAATTTAAAATTAAGATTAAAATCAAACTGTATTGGTGCACCTTTTGTTATTTTAACAACGGCTTCCGGCTCAAACATAATCATTTCGTTACGATTTACTCTAAAACTACCACCACCAATAAAATAATAATGGTTTTGATTTTGGTTAAAACCTCCTTTACGTGAAATAATATTTGGTGAAGAGAACCCAAAATAATATTGTAATTTGTAATAAAAAATACCTACACCAAAGTTTGGCGAAACACCTTTTGTTTTGTCGGTAGAATATGCATCATCATTGGGATTAGATAATTTTATTTCAGAAAAATTATTGGAATACACATTTATTCCTGGCTTTACTCCAATTATTATTTTAGTTGTTTTGCGTTTTATTCCGTTTGTTGTTTTTATTTTAATTGCATAGGCAATATTTGCGTGTATTTTAAAATTATTTGATGGACCAATTTTATCATTAATTAATGATATTCCGTAGTTTATAGATTTAAACAGAGTTTTTGAGTTATAATTAATAATATCGGTTACAGGAGCTCCATTAAAGCCAACCCACTGAGAACGGTGTTGAAATATAAAAGTAGCCCTATCACTTGCCGCTTTATACGCAGGATTTAGCAACGACATGTTTTCCATTTTAGAAGATATCATAATATCTTGTTGTGCAAATACATTAGAAATGCTTAGCACAAAAACTATTAGAAATAATCTATTTAAATATATTTGTTTCATAAATAATTACCTCTTTATGTAAATATAACCTTTAAACACCTGGTTCTTATCATCATGCAGCTGTAAAATATAAAAGTAAGTTCCTTCCGGTAAGTCTTCGCCTATAGAAATCCCAAATAAATTTACACCTCTCCAATTATTAACATAAGGTTTTGCTTCAAAAACTTTATGTCCCCAACGATTAAGTATTTTTATTTCGTTATAAGGGAATTTTTCAAGATATTTTATTGTAAAAACATCGTTTACCCCATCTTTATTTGGAGAGAAACCCTCCGGAATATCTACGTCAAATTCTGGTTCAATATATTTTACGACTACGCTATCGGTTAATTCGCAAAAACCTATTTGCATTGTAACATAATATGTTGTAGTTTCGGTAGGACTTACAATAGGGTTGTTGCAGTCTGTACACGACATTGTTGTATCTGTACTATACCACATAATAGAACCTTGATCTTCAATAAATAACTGAGAAGTTTCGCCATCTTTAATTGATGCAGGTGTTGCTGTAGGTTTAATATCAGGAAGTTCAATAACAGTTAAATTTAGTGTTACTACACTATCGCAACCATTTGTGCCGGGTTCTGTATGATAATATGTTCCTGATTCTGAATAATTCTGCCCATTAAAATAATATGTTTCGCCTTCGCATATAGATTTTGTAATTGTACTATCAGACGTGCTTTTTAAAAGTAAACGAGTTCGTAGAGTTATATCACAACCATTTGCCGATACATAGTTATCAAAATATAAACCGGGATCGGTTTGCCACGCACCTCCTAAAAAGGCACTGTCGCCATCACAAATATATTTATACTCAAATTGATTCTTATATTCAACATATAATTGTGTTATTAAAATTGTGTCGCAAGTGTTAGGGTAAATAATTGTATCGGTATAAGTTCCTTCTTGCGTTTGCCATGCGTTTTGTAAATATATACTATCGCCTTCGCAAACCAAATTTGTATCGTATTTATAATTATTTATGTGTGATAAATCTAATTTGTATATGCTATCGCAACCACCTATAGTTTGAAGCGAATCGTAGTAAGTTCCTTCTGTTAAAATTGTATCGTTATGCCAATAATAAACACCACCTAAACACATAGAATCAACTTCTTCTTTGTAAAAAGGCTCTCTAACATATAGTGTTGCAGAGTTTGATGTGTCTGAAACCGTCGCAATAGTAACAATACACCTAATAAGTAGTCCATCGTAACTCGCATCAATAAACGAAATTCCTAAAGTGTTTGTTGTAACACCTGAGAAATTAGAGTTGTTTTGTAAGTTGGTAAACCCTGAGCCATCGTCAGATTGCCATTGGTAAGTAGTTGATACATCATCTCTATTATAATAAAATTCTGTATAATGATTATCGTCAATACAATAAGTTTGATTCAATAAAGTATCTGTATCAGCAGCAAACACTTTAAATATAGAAAATAAAAAATATACAAATAGTATGTGTTTGAATCTCATATCCAATTAATTAGCATAATTAATAATATAATTTTAAATATTATTAACATTAAAAAAACAATAACCCAAAGTTAATATTTTTTTTTAATTATTGAAGATTACTTAAAGTTAATGTAATTTTTACGTGATATAACTTATGGGGACCTCGAATAATTCATAGACATCAAATTTTTTTGAAATTTTCATAACCGATTTTATTTTTAGAAGTATTATCAAGATAATACATTCAAAATTAAAGAAGTATATGGGAGATTCTGAAAAACCTTTATGAACAAATATAACCCGCATTATTATTTGCTTGGTTTTAATAATTCCATCTAACTAAATTAGTAAAATTCTGAATATCACCAATATGGTGTTTATTAAAATTTAGTTAGATATTTTTTGCTACTTTTTCTAAAGTCTTGTAATCCGGGTTAACTTTATTTTTGTTAA